>CAZXHQ010000032.1:0-14589 GCA_964640145.1 uncultured Rhodothermales bacterium
GGAAGGGCGCGAGCACGGGCCTCTCGGCCGCCGTGCGCTCGAAGAAACTCCGGAGTTTTGAAAGCATGCGAGAGGGACGCTGTGCGAACGCCATGAACATATCCTACGCCGGTTTCCAGCCGCCTTATCCGGGGACGGCAAATTCGGTACAAGAGCTTTACAGGTCCCTCTACGGCTTGTATCTGCCTTGCAGGAGCCGCATGGCCGGAGGATGCTGCGTTCTCTTAAAAACGAGATCGTGACTTTACAGAGCTTGTACGGAATCGTATAGTGGTATCGGCGGTGCTGTAGTAGCTCGCTCTGTTCCGTAGGAGCTTGGCGCTCCCGCTGCGACTCCCCGGGCGCAGCCTTACCACGGATCCGTCGAGACGACCATAGGGGCCATCGGGCCCCGTGCGTTGGTTATAATAACGACAGGCCCATCGTCTCGAGGTGGCCGAGGATGCGCCGCATGGACGTGCGTGATTACACCGTGGCGGAACCGGAGGATGGCGGTGCCGGGCGGAATGCTGCCCGGGAGCCGACCCCTCTCGAGCGGTCCGTCCTTCTGACGGTGCTCTACGCCGATCTGTTCGACTACGCGCTTTCGAGGAGTGAGCTCCATCGACGCCTGATCCGGAGGCAGGATACGGCCGAGCGCGTGGCCGCGGCGGCGGGTCGTCTTTCCGGCGCCTACTTGACGGTCATCGAGGGGTACGTGGTCTGGCGCGGCCGCGAGCATCTCGTCGACGTACGAAAGCGGCGCAGAGCGGCGGCTGCCGCGCTGTGGGACGCTGCCCATCGATATGCCCGGTGGCTGGCCTGCGTCCCCTTCCTTCGGATGGTAGCTGCGTCCGGCTCTCTCGCCGTCGAGAATGCGGAAAGCACAGGCGATGTCGACCTCTTCTGCATTACGCAGCGGCGCCGCCTGTGGCTGGCCCGAGCGTTTATCGTGCCGTTGTCCAAATTGACACGTCACTTTTCGGGCCGCTTTCCCCGATACCTCTGTCCCAACTACGTCATTGCCATGGATGCGCTGGAGGTGGTCGACCGAAACCTCTTCACGGCGCACGAGGTGGCGCAGGCCGTGCCGATCTGGGGCGCGGACGTTTTTCGGCGGTTTGCGGACACGAACACGTGGGCGGGAGAATTTCTGCCGCAGTACGCGCACCACGTGCCGGCCGAAAGCCCGGGCCGTATTCGGCGGCCGCTCCTCGTACGCGCCGTGGAACGCCTCGCATCCGGGGCCCTCGGCGACGCGCTCGACCGCGCCCTGCATACCGCTTTCGTGATGTTCTACCGGCGGCGCGCCGAACGCACCGGCTGGCAGTGGGAGAAGATGGCGCCGGCGTATGCGCGCGATCGCTACACCGTACCTGAAGGCGGATACGTTGGGGTGGTCCGCCGCCGTTTCACCAGCCTCGTACGGAATCGCCTCGGAGATCTGATATCCTCCGAGGAGCTCGAGGCGCTGTTTCCGCACCAGGAGGGCGCCACGTCGACCTGCTATGACTGGGATCGGCTATTTCGAGACGAGTACGGCAACGCGGCCCAGCCATGACGCGAATATGTTTATTGACGGACTATGAGTGAAGTCCTCCTCGGTCAGTCCTACTACCTTCGCTTCGACCCGAAGCTGTGGAAGGCGATGCAGCCCTATCCGCCGCTCGGGACGCTCTACGCGGCGGGCGTTCTGCGTGATCGGGGATACGACGTGGCCGTATTCGACGCCATGACGGCCGCTTCGACGTCCGAGTGGGAGGATGCACTCGCGGCCGAGCGTCCAGGTTTCGCCGTCCTTTATGAGGACAACTTCAACTACCTTTCGAAGATGTGCCTGCTTCGGATGCGTGAGGCGGCCTTCGAGATGATCGCGGCCGCGCGGGAGCGTGGCTGTACGGTCCTGGTCTGCGGCTCGGATGCCGCCGACCACGCCGAATCGTATCTGCAGGCCGGCGCTGACTTCGTGTTGATCGGCGAGGGCGAGGTCACCCTCGCCGAACTGCTCGATCGTCTCGCGGGCCGGTCGGACGTGGACCTGGCCGCCGTCCGAGGCCACGTATATCGTGATGCGGATGGAGAGATCGTGCGTACGCCGCCGCGGCCGGTGCTGCGCGATCTCGACGCGCTGCCGCGAGCGGCATGGGACCTCGTCGACGTAGCCCACTACCGAGAGATATGGCGGCGGCGGCACGGCTATTTTTCCCTGAACCTCGTCACCTCGCGGGGCTGCCCGTATCACTGCAACTGGTGTGCGAAGCCGATCTGGGGCCAGCGCTATCACGCGCGCAGTCCGGAGGCCGTCGTCGATGAGATGGCCTGGCTGAAGGCGCGATACGAGCCGGACCATTTCTGGTTCATGGACGACATGATGGGAATCAAGCCCGGCTGGATGGAGCGGTTTGCCGATCTGGTGGAAGCCCGAGACTTGAGAACTCCTTTCAAGAGTCTCAACAGGGTCGATCTGCTCCTTCGGCGCGGCGAGATCGACGCGCTGCGGCGGGCGGGATGCGAGATCGTGTGGACGGGCGTAGAGTCGGGATCGCAGAAGATCCTCGACGCGATGGACAAAGGGATCCGGGTCGAGCAGGTGCGCGCGGCCGCGAGCCGGCTGCACGAGGCCGGGATCGGCGTCGGATTCTTTCTGCAGTTCGGCTACCCCGGGGAGACGCGCGCCGACATAGACCGGACGTTCGAGCTCGTGCGCGCGTGCCGGCCGGACCAGATCGGCGTTTCGGTCTCCTATCCGCTTCCCGGAACGCCCTTTCACGAGATGGTGCGGAAGCAGCTGGGCGGAAAGCGAAACTGGGAGGATTCGGACGACCTCGCCATGATGTACCGGGGGCCCTTCGCGACGGCCTTTTACCGGCGACTGCATACCGCGCTGCATAAGGAGTTCCGGATGCGAAAGGCCGCCGACCGGCTCCGCGCGCGGTTCGGCGTCTTCCGCGGCGCTGGGCAGGGTCCGCCGCAGCGGTCGCTTCTACACCGGGCCGGAACCGTCCGGGAAGCCGCAGCGCTCGCCTATCACGCCGTCACGCTGCCGGTCGCCCGCCTGCGCATGAATCTGGCAGCTCGCCTTCCGCACGAGGGCATCGAGCCGATCAGCGGGAGCCTCACGGCCGATAAGGCCGCCGTCCCGACGCCGCAGCAGGAAGGACCTGACGAATCGGAGGCGCAGGGCGCATCCGATGCGCGACGACCGGACGTGGAGGCGGCATGACGAGAAAACCGAGCGTAGTCCTGTATAATCCTCAGTCGGTGTTTTTCACGCTGCCCCTAGGGCTGCTGTCGGTCGGCTCGGCGCTGGACTCCGATCGGTTCGACGTCCGAATACTCGACGGCCGATTGGGCGACTCCCCCGTGGAGCATCTGGACGGGGCCATCTGCGTAGGCATGTCCGTCCTGACCGGCGCTCCGATCCGAGATGCCCTCCGCGTCTCCAGACAGATCAAGCGGGTTCGTCCCGACCTGCCGGTGGTATGGGGAGGCTGGCACCCGTCGCTCTTTCCGCTCGAGACGCTCGATGAACCCGCGATCGACGTCACCGTTCAGGCCCAGGGGGAACGGACGTTTGAGGAGCTCGTCGACGCCCTCGCCGCCGGCCGCGACCTCGCGAGCATCCGGGGCATATCGTACCGGGCGGCCGACGGCGTCGTCCGGAGGAACGCGCCGCGCGAGATGGAAGACATGAACACGCTTCCGCCTCACCGATACGACCTGCTTCCCCTGGAGCGTTACTTCGCCCTCAAGGGCCGCCGCCAACTGGATTACATTTCGTCGACCGGCTGCTTCTGGCGATGCGCTTTTTGTGCGGATCCATTCGTCTACAAGCGTCAGTGGACGGCCGTCTCGCCGGAACGCATCGGTGATGAGATCGAGCAGCTGACGCACCGCTACCACGTCGAGGAGGTCGCTTTCCAGGACGAGACCTTTTTCACCTACGTTAAGCGAAGCGAAGCCGTTGCGGACGAGTTCAGAAAGCGAGATCTGAGGATCGACTGGACCGCCACGATGCGCGCCGACCAGGGGGCGCGCCTGTCGGACGACAGCTTCGGCCGGCTTGCCGCATCCGGACTCCGGCGCGTTCTCATCGGCGTCGAGTCTGGCTCACAGGAGATGATCGACTGGATGTCGAAGGACATCACGCTCGAGCAGGTCGCTGACTGTGCCGAAAAGTGCCTCCGGCACGGCGTGGGGGCCATCTTCCCATTCATCGTGGGTTTTCCCGATGAATCGGACGAAAGCGTCAGGTCTTCGATGGGGCTTGCGAAACGACTGCGCTCGATGAGTCCCACCTATGAAACGCCGTTCTTCTATTTCAAGCCCTATCCGGGCTCGAAGATTACGCAGCAGCTCGTCGAGAACGGCTATCGACATCCTAAGAGCCTGGACGCATGGGCTGCCTTCGATTTCATCGGATCGTCGGGTCCCTGGGTGAGCCGCGAAAAACGCCGTCTCATCGAGCGGTTCAAATTCTACAACCGCGCGGCAGGGAGTGCCCCCTCTTTTTATCTGAAGCCGCTTCGCACCCTCGCGCGGTGGCGCTGCCGGCACGACTGCTTTGCCTTTCCGATCGAGAAGGGCGCCGCCGAATGGCTGTGGCCGCAGATGGAGCTCTCGTAAGTCCTATGGACCTCTTGCTCACACATGCCTACTTCCTCTGCGAGGACGTCAAGGAGCGGGCCGTCATGCGTCCCTATCCGACGCTAGGCCTGCTGTATGTGTCGGCCTACCTCAAGGAATGTGGGATGGACGTGGACGTCTTCGACGCCACGTTCAGCACGCGCACCGACTTCGAGGCCTACATTGCTGAACGAAGGCCGCCTGTCGTAGGCATCTACTGTAATCTGATTACGCGCGTCACGGCGCTCGAGCTGATTCGTATCTGTAAGGCCTACGGAGCGCTCGTCGTCGTCGGGGGCCCCGAGCCCGCCAATTATGCGACCAGGTATCTCGACCACGGGGCCGACGTGGTCGTCGTCGGCGAGGGCGAGCGCACGATGGAGGAGCTGCTTGCACACGTCCAGAATCACGGTCCCAGGGGCATGGAGGATATACGGGGGATCGTCTATCGCGAGCACGGCGAGCAGGTGCGTACGGGGCCGCGAGACTTCATCGAAGACCTCGACGCCCTGCCGTTTCCCGACCGCGAGGCGATCGACATGGACCGGTACATCGATGTCTGGCGGCGCCATCACGGCAAGGGGTCCGTCTCTCTGATTACGGCCCGCGGCTGTCCGTATAGCTGCACCTGGTGCAGCCACGCCGTCTTCGGATATTCGCACCGCCGCCGATCTCCGCTGAACGTGGCCGATGAGGTCGAATACATCATCGAGCGGTATGCTCCCGACATGCTCTGGTATGCCGATGACGTCTTCACGATCAAGCCGAGCTGGTTTCGCGAGTATGCGGCGGAACTGCAGCGGCGATCCATCCGCATTCCGTTCGAAACGATCTCACGGGAGGATCGGCTGAATGAGGACGTCGTCCGCACGCTGGCCGATATGGGGTGCTTCAGGCTGTGGATCGGCAGCGAAAGCGGGTCGCAGGACGTGCTGGATCGGATGGAGCGGCGCACGGATGCGAAGCGCGTACCGGAAATGGTGCGCCTCCTCCAGCATCACGGCATCGAGGCCGGCATGTTTATCATGCTCGGATACGAGGGCGAGGAGATGGACGATCTCACGCGGACGGTCGAGCGCCTGAAGGAGGCCTCTCCGAATCTCCTCCTCACGACGCTCGCCTATCCGATCAAGGACACGCCCTATTTCGAGGAAGTCGCAGACCGAATTCTGCCGCTCAAGCCCTGGGAGCAGGGGTCGGACCGCGATCTGACCGTTGCCGGACGCCGCTCGCGGCGATTCTACGCCCACGCCAATCGGTGGATGGTGAATGAATATGCACTTCACCGTGAACGGCGCCGCTCACGGCGCCGATGGGGCGTGCTGGCCCGCCACTTCGTGGCGGCGAAAGCGGGGCGCGCCGGCATGCTGCTCACGCAACGTCAGCGGGAGCAGGGATGATGGGCATCACGCAGGATCTCCCCGTTTTTGATCCGATGGCGTCCGGCTATGACGCCTCGTTCTCCTCGACCGTACTCGGGAGACTGCTGCGGGATGCCGTACACCAGGAGCTGCGCGGCACGTTCGCGGCGGGGGACCGCGTTCTCGATCTCGGATGCGGAACGGGGGAAGACGCGCTTCGATTTGCGCGGCAGGGCGTCTCCGTTTACGGCGTAGATGCTTCCGAGCGTATGGTGGATCGGGCACGCGCGAAGGCGTCCGGTCTCGGCGCTTCCTTCGAAGCTGCCGATCTGGAGCGCGATCCGCTGCCGAAGGGGCCGTTCGACGGCGCCTTCTCGAACTTCGGCGTGCTGAACTGCATCCGCGACCGGAGGGGGTTCGCATCTCGATTGGCGGACGTTCTGCCGCCGGGTGCTCCGGCGGTGTTCGTCGTGATGGGGCGCTTCTGCCCGTGGGAGTGGATCTGGTACGTCGCACGGGGGCGGCCGCGCACGGCCGTTCGCCGCTTGAGCGGCTCCGCGCCGTTTCGCGGCATGGAGATCCACTATGCGACGCCTGCGTCGACGTCGGCAGAATTCAGCCGTTCTTTTCGAATGCGTCGAGCGGCAGGCATAGGCGTGCTCCTTCCGCCTTCGTTCGCCGCGGACTTCGTCGAGCGACATCCGGCCGTCGCTGGATGGGTGGCGACCCTCGAACGGAGGGTTCGACGCCGCTTGGCCGCCACGATCCTCAACGACCACTTTCTGATCGAGCTCAAACGGATATGAGCACGCCTATTTTCTCGAAGAGCCGGGCGACGTCGCCGTGGTCGCAAGATGGCGGGCCCCACGGATTTGCGTGTCCGGAGTGCGGCGCCACGCTGCAGGCCATAAGCCCGCATGCGCTCCTGTGTGCGTGCGACGGTAGATCGTATCGCCGCGAGGAGGGCGTCTGGCAGCTGCTATCGGCCGAAGACGCTTCGAAGTACAGCCGCTTTGTCGACGAATATACGTGCATCCGTCACCGAGAGGGTCGCGGCGGCGAGCTCCCCGAGTATTACCGCCGCCTCCCGTTCGCCACGGGTCGATATCGCTATGACTGGCACGTCAGGGCTGTCTCATTTCGCCGCTTTGTGCGGCAGGTCGTCGCGCCGTTGGAGCCCCGCCGCCTCCGGATCCTCGACGTCGGGGCCGGAAACGGCTGGCTGTCCTACCGGATGGCGAAGCGCGGACACGAGGCCTATGCCGTGGACCTTCGGACCGACGGTCGTGACGGGCTCGGCGCGCACGTGCACTATGATGCCGCCTTCGTGCCGGTGCAGGCCGACTTCGACCGGCTCCCGTTCCGAGACGAATGGTTTGATGTGGTCGTCTTCAACGCGTCGTTTCACTATTCGACATGCTACGAGCACACCCTTGGAGAAGCGCTCCGCGTGCTGGCGCCGGGCGGCCGTGTCGTGGTCGTCGACAGCCCGATTTACGGGCGATCCGTTAGTGGGGAGAAAATGGTGCTAGCTCGAAAGAACCATTTCCGCCAGGCCTACGGCTTTGCGTCCGACAGCATCGATTCGGAGGAGTATCTTACGCCGCGGCGCCTGCGCGAGCTTTCGGCCAGGCTGGGCGTGACGTGGACGTGCGTCGAGCCCTGGTACGGGTTGAGGTGGATGGCGCGCCGGGTGGTCGGACGCATCCGCCATGGTCGCGAGTCCGCCCGGTTCGCCCTCTTAGTCGGGCGGGCCGAGTTGGAGGTCGACTCCTACCTGCGCGAGGCGTGGCCGAATCCGGTTCTGAGGGGCGTCGGCCGTCTGGCGCTCAAGGTGCGCTTTCTCGCCCGGCAGCGGAGCCGGCTCGCTCGAGACGTCATGGAGACGGTGCGCGACATCGAGCTTCGGGTACCGCCGGACGTTTTCAACCCGGTGCTCTTTCGAACAGGTTCGTTCCTGGCCGAGACGGTGCTCGAGGGTGCCGTCGACCGGGGGGCAACCGTACTCGATCTCGGCACGGGGTCCGGCGTGTGCGGCATCGCCGCGGCTCGGGCCGGCGCAGACGTGATTGCGGTAGACGTCAACCCGAAAGCGCTCGAAAGCGCCCGCGAAAACGGGCGGAGAAACGACGTCGCCCTCGACGTTCGTCCGGCAGACCTGTTCGACGGGGTGGGCGCCTTCGACGTCGTGCTTTTTAATCCACCCTATTATCCCGGGCGCCCGGAGACGCCGTTCGAACAGTCGTGGCGGTCGAACGACCTCGTCGTCCGGTTTGCAGCGGAGCTTCGCTCGCATCTCCATCCAGGCGGTTACGCGCTCGTCGTGCTCTCTACCGACGGATCCTGTCCGGACTATCTCCGGCGCTTCGCCGCAGCGGGCCTCCGCCTTGCGGTCGTTAGCGAACGGCGATTCACGAACGAGACACTCACCATTTACCGCGTCGCCTGACCCCGGAATGGCCGCACCACCGATCATACTCTTCAATCCGCAGAGCTCCGCTTCGCGCAAGCCCGTGCTTCCGATGGCGCTGCTTGCGCTCGGCGCGGTCCTCGAGGGGCGCCTGGACTATCGGATCGTCGACGGCAATCTCCGTGAGGGGGACGCGCTGGACCGGATCGTTGCGGATGCGGGTGCGGACGTAGTCGGAGTGACCGTCATGGGTGGTCCGCAACTTCGCCACGCCGTCGCAGCATCGCGGCGGCTGAAGGAGCACGTGCCGCATCTCACGATCGTATGGGGAGGCTACTTTCCGACGCAGCATGCGGACGTCTGCCTCCGGTCCGACTTCGTCGATTACGTCGTCGCCGGACATGGCGAGCATGTATTCCTGTCGCTCGCTAGCGCGTTGCGTCGCGGCGAAGACCCGCGCGGCATCCCGGGCGTCGTCTCGAGGGATGGCACGGACTCGTCGTTCAACGGCGCGGCCGCCTTACGCACGGCCGGCCGCGCCGAGATCCCCGACCCTGACGGGTTGCCGGACTTTCCATACCATCGGGTGCCGGTAGAACGCTACGTCCGCCGGACGTTCCTGGGCCGGCGCACGCTCCCCCACCATTCCAGCTACGGCTGTCCCTTTCGATGCAACTTCTGCGCCGTGGTGAACATGGTGGACGGCCGCTGGATGGCGCAGTCGGCCGAACGAACGGCCGCCGTCGTGCGGCAGCTCGTCGACACCTACCGGGCCGATGCGGTCGAATTCTACGACAACAACTTCTTCGTCCACGAGGAGCGGACGGCAGATTTCGCGGAGCGGATTGAGGATCTCGACATTTCGTGGTGGGGAGAAGCCCGCGTCGACACGCTGCTTCGGTATGACGAACGCACGTGGCGGCGCATGCAGGCGAGCGGGCTGAAGATGGTGTTTCTCGGGGCGGAGTCGGGCTCGGACGAGACCCTGCGCCGGATGAACAAGGGTGGGAAGGCGTCGGCCGAGAAAACGCTTCACGTCGCCGCCAGGATGCGCGAGCATGGCATCGTGCCGGAATTCTCCTTCGTGGTGGGTAACCCTCCCGACCCGGACGCGGACGCCGGGGAGACCCTGACGTTTATTCGCCGGGTGAAAGAGGTGCATCCGGAGGCGGAGATTATCCTGTATATGTATACGCCCGTGCCTCTGGCCGGCGAACTCTACGAGCAGGCACAGGCTTCGGGCTTCGCCTTTCCAGAGACCCTCGAGGAGTGGGCCGGCCCGGAATGGCAGGATTTCGCGCAGCGGCGCAGCGGCGGCGCCATGTGGATCGGCGACCCGCTGCGCCGGCGGGTGCGCAACTTCGAGCGCGTGCTGAATGCGTACTATCCCACGGCGACCGACCAGCGCCTGCAGGGGTGGCGCCGGCGCCTCCTGCGTGTCGCCGGAGGATGGCGGTACAGGCTTGAATTCTACGACTTTCCCCTCGAGCTGCACGTGCTGCAGAAGATGCTTCGCTACAGGCGTCCGGAGACCACGGGATTTTGAGACGACTTGAGATGACGACCCCTGCCGAAATGCTGCGCCGCAGCCTGAATCGAGTCACCCACCGGATGCATTCGCTGCCGGTCCTGGTGCTGATGCCGCACAGCCGATGCAACTGCCGGTGCGTAATGTGCGACATCTGGAAGGCCAATCGAAGCGGTCGGGAGCTGACGGCTCAGGATCTGTCCCGCCACCTGCATTCCGTGAAGCGCCTGCGCGTTCAGCGCGTCGTGCTTTCCGGCGGGGAGGCGCTCATGCACACGAATCTGTGGGCGCTGTGCGCCCTGCTGGCGGACGCGCAGGTGCGCATTACGCTGCTCTCCAGCGGGCTCCTGCTGGCGCGCCACGCCGAGGATATCGTCCGGTGGTGCGACGAGGTTACCGTCTCGCTCGACGGAAGCCGTGCGGTCCACGACAGGATTCGCAACGTCCCGCGCGCCTTCGATCGCCTCGCCGAGGGCGTGGCTGCCCTGAAAGAGCGGGACCCCGTCCTGCCCGTAACGGCCCGATGCGTGCTCCAGCGCCGCAATTTCGAGCATCTGCCGGACATCGTCGGCGCCGCCGAGGCCATCGGGCTCGACCGCATCTCCTTTCTCGCGGCGGACGTATCTACGCCCGCGTTCAATCGCCCCTCCGGATGGCCCGAGGAACGCGTGGAGGACGTCGCCCTGGCGCCGGACGACGTCCGCGTCTTCGCGCAGGTCGTGGAAGAGCTCATCGCCACGCGGGCAGACGCATTTGCTTCGGGCTTTATCGCCGAGACGCCCGAGCGGCTGCGGCGCCTGCCCCGCTATTATGGAGCGCTTCACGGCAAGAATGCATTTCCGATGCCTGACTGCAATGCGCCGTGGGTGTCCGCCGTCGTGGAGGCCGGCGGAGACGTGCGGCCCTGCTTTTTTCACGAGCCCTACGGCAACCTGCGCGACGGGGAGCTGGAGGAGGTGTTGAACGGCGAGGCCGCCGTCGACTTTCGACGCCGTCTCGATGTGCAGCGCGATGCGACCTGCCGCCGCTGCGTGTGTACGCTCAAAGTGAGCGCGGCGAAGGGGGTGTAGCGGATGAAGATCTGTTTCATCGCGCTGTTCTACGACACGCAACAGACCGATCCGTCCGGCTATCTGGACGAGGTACCGCTCTACCGGCATCTTCCGCAAGCCGTGGCGGCGCGCGGCCATGAAGTCAGCGTCGTGCATCTCTTTCCGGTCGACGCGTCATATCGTGAAGGTGGAGTGATCTATCGGTTCGTGGCGGAGGCCCCGGTGCTTCGAGGCGCCGCCCGGCGGATCGGCCGACTGCTCGACCGCTCGCAGGCACGATTCGAGCCGGCGCTGCGCACCTTGCGGCGTGCGCGGGCGATTGACCCCGACGTTCTGCACGTCCACGGCATCGATCTGCATCTGAATCTCGCCCTGCTTCGCCTTCATTCGAGCGCGCCGAGCGTCCTCCACTTTCACGGCGGTTTTCCGGCAGCAAACGGTGCTGCGCGGGCCATTCAGCGGTTCAACCTCGGCGGCATCGACCGATTTCTGTTTACGACCCGAGAACATGCCCGGCCGTTTCTCGAGACAGGGCTGATTTGGGGAGCCGGAAACGTGATCCCCTTCATGGAGCTCTCCAGCCCGTTCGCGATGCGCTCGCGCCGCGATAGTCGGCGCAAGACCGGCATGCGCGGTCGTCCCGTGTTTGTGTGGACCGGCCGGCTCCATCCCGTTAAAGATCCCATCACCGTGCTGCGGGGATTCGAGCGCATTCTCGGGGAGTGGCCGGAAGCCTCGCTCTACATGTTCTATCGGACGGCGGAAGCGATCGAAGAGGTGCGATCCTTCCTCGACGCACGACCCGCCGTGCGACGACGCGTCGATCTTCGTGGCGGGATTCCGCACAGCGAGCTGGAGGACGTCTACAACAGCGCCGACTTCTTCCTTCAGGCAAGCCGGAGAGAGTTCAGCGGATGCGCCGTACTGGAGGCGCTCTCCTGCGGCGTCGTCCCGGTGGTGACTGATATCCCGTCGTTTCGGGCGATGACCGGCGGCGGGGTCCACGGCGTGCTTTTCCCGGTGGGCGACGCGGAGGCCCTCGCCCGCGGCGTGCTGGGCATCCCGCGAGAGGCCATATCCCGGCGCGCCCGAGCGGCGCGGGCATATTTCGACGAGTCCTTGAGCTACGATGTCCTGGGCAAGCAGCTGGACACTATCTATAGGGACCTGGCTTCGTCGCGGACACCGCTTCTAAAGCCCCGGTAGCATGCCTCAAACTCGAGACATCACCCTTTTTCTCGTGCCGGGCTTTGCCGCGGACGAAGACGATTCTTCCTGTCTGCCGGCCGTGAAGAGCTATATTGCGGCCTATGCCCGGATCCACCCGGACCGGGATGTCCACGTGATCGCCTTTCAATATCCCTTTGTGCGCCGGAGCTACCGCTGGCAGGGTTGCACCGTACATGCGATGGCCGGCGGCAACAGGGGCGGTTTACGGCGCATCAGGACGTGGTCGGCGGCCTTCGCGACGGCCCTGCGGCTCGGCCGTATCGCATGCATTCACAGCTTCTGGCTCGGCGAGTGCACCTTCCTGGGTCAGTGGCTTCGTCGAGCAAGGGACGCTCCACACATAGCCAGCATCGGCGGCCAGGATGCCCGCTCGGGCAACACGTACCTTTCGTGGTTGGGGCTGGGCAGCATGAGGGTCACGGCGGGGTCGTCCTTCGCTGCGGGCGTCTATGAGACCAGCACGGGTCGAGCCGTCGACGCGATCGTCCCGATCGGTCTGGATCCCGGCTTCCTTGAGGTCGACGGCGGAGGCATCGACGCCGATATCGACCTGTTGGGCGTCGGCTCGCTCATACCGTTGAAGCGCTATGACGCGTTCGTCGACATTACAGCGCGTCTCGTGCCGGATTGCCCCGATCTGCGGGCCGTCATCGTCGGCGACGGACCGGAGAGGGAGCGGCTGCAGCGCCGCATCGACGCCGCCGGCCTTCAGAACCACATCCGTCTCGCAGGCAAGAAGTCGCGGGCGGACGTCCGCCGGTACATGCTCCGCAGCCGGGTGCTTCTTCACCCGTCGGAATATGAGGCCCAGGGATACGTGTTCCTGGAGGCGCTGGCGAGCGGACTCTATGTCGTCAGTCTGGATGTTGGATTCGACGGCGGCCATGCCGCGTCGCGTCGCTGTACGTCCGATGCCGAATTGCGTGCGACCGTACGCCGCGTTCTGAGATCGGACGCGCCCCCGCGCGGGCACGTGCTCTCGGTCGATGAGTCCGTCGCGCGGTTCGACGAACTGGTCGAGAGGACGGCGTCGCGCAACGAGGATTCGTGACGCAGGCGTGGACGGAGTGGTACATGTCGTTCCCAGTCCCACGGCCTATTCCGTCGTAGGATACGGCTCCCTACTTCTTCCGCACATGTTCGTCACCTCCACAACAAGGTCGTACCGATTCGGGAGCCCGATTGCGGAGGTCGATAGAACCGTCATACGTTCTGATTCCCTGGACGAATGTCTCACCTTGAAGTAGCCCTGCCATGACCGCCGAAACCCTTTTCGACCTGTACGTGCACGAGCTCCGCGACCTCTACAGCGCCGAGCGCCAGCTTACCGAAGCGCTCCCCAAGATGGCCGACGCCGCCACGCATGCAAGACTCAAGCAGGCGTTCGAGGAACACCACGACGAGACGCGGATGCACGTCGACCGTCTCGAGCAGATCTTCGAGTCGCTGGGCGAGGATCCATCCGGCGAGAACTGCGAAGCAATGGAGGGATTGATCAAGGAAGGCGAGGACGTCATCGAGATGGAGGGCGACGACGACGTCCGAGACGCCGCGCTGATCGGCGCCGCACAGCGCGTGGAGCATTACGAGATCTCCGGCTACGGCACGACCGCCACGTTCGCAGGTGCTCTCGGACGGGACGATGACGAGCAGCTTCTCCGCGAGACGCTCGATGAGGAATACGAAGCGGACGATTTGCTGACCGAGATCGCCGAGAACGTCGTCAACCAGGACGCGCTGGCTGCCGAGCTTCCGCTGGACAACTACGGGGACCTCACCATTACCGACATCGAGGGCGAGCTGTCCGGACTGAGTGCACACGATCTCCAGATACTCTACGAGTTCGAGCGAACGCACAAGCGCCGGAAAACGCTGCTGGAGAAGCTCGAGGCCCGGGTCGCCGGCTGACGGTCGGACGGGGAGCGCGGGCTCGAGGAATTCGACGAGGAACCCCTCACCAGGCCCGACACGCCGTCGAACCCGCCCATGCGTCGTACATGGCGGTATGGACCATGGCGAGCGTCCGCGCGGCCAGAGGCGGCCCGTGTTTCGTCGCTCGGATAGATAGATGACAGACAGGCCTCGCCCCAGAGTAGCTCTTCGGCGACTTCTCCAGACGCCACTCCGTCCGTCATGGTGACAGGCTCGACTTCATCAGGCATGAATCGGTATCCATTGCGGAAGAGAAAAGCGCGGATGGATAGAAGGGCGATGGACTTGTTTCCGGCGACGAAGGGATGATTACTGACCAGGCCGTACCCATACGCCGCAGCCAACGCTCTTACGATCTAAATTCCCTCGACTCGCCTAGCGGCTTACGATTCTACGTATCTTTATTTTGGCGCCTGCGTTCACGTTATCATCCGACATGCCAAAACCGCCAGAACTTCAGAGAAGACCATG
>CAZXHQ010000033.1:0-7985 GCA_964640145.1 uncultured Rhodothermales bacterium
TGCCGGGTGATTCGTCGAGCGGTCTGCTGCCCCGCATCCACGGCGGCGACCCGGGTGAAGACGGCACGGGCGACCACCGCGTGCAGGCCTACAACTTCAGGATGGCGCTCACGAAGGTGCCGGAGAATCGGATCGAGTTTCCGCAGCCGGAGGGGTACGATCCGAAGCAGTTCGAGCTGCTGGGCCGGTACCTGGATGCGGGCTGGCGCGAGGTCTTCAACAAGTTCGATCCCATTCCGAACGACAAGACCGACACGAACAACCACGGCGCTTTCTCGACCGACAATATCGGGATGAACTACGATTACCCGGAAGCCTCCTACGAGCGTCGCCGGGAGATCATTGCCGAGCATGAAACCTATCAGAAAGGGCTGATGTGGTATCTCGCCTACGATCCGCGCGTGCCGGAGGACGTGCGAGCGGAGATGAGCCAGTGGGGTCTGGCGAAGGACGAGTTTACCGACAACCGGCACTGGCCGCACCAGATCTACGTGCGGGAGGCGCGGCGGATGGTGAGCGACTACGTGATGACCGAGCTTCATCTTACCGGAGAGGTCGACACGCCGCGCTCGATCGGGATGGGGTCGTACAACATGGACTCGCACAACGTCCAGCGTTACGTAGACGAGAACGGCCACGCCCGAAACGAGGGCGACATCCAGATCAGTCCGGGCGGTCCGTACAAGATCAGTTACGGGGCGATCATTCCCACCAGAGCGGACGCCGAGAATTTGCTGGTGCCCGTGGCCCTCTCCTCCTCGCACATCGCATACGGATCGATCCGGATGGAGCCCGTGTTCATGATTCTCGGCCAGTCGGCCGCCACTGCGGCGTCGATGGCCATCGACGACGGGACGAGCGTCCAGGACGTCCCATACGAGTCGCTGCGGGAGCGACTTCTCGCCGACGGCCAGGTCCTGGAGCTGCCGGTACGCGAGGCTGTGCCCGAATAGAAGATCAGCAGGGCTCTGCCCGCGAACACAGTGCCTCCTTTCCGCTATCTTGCTGGAATTCCAGCAGTTCTACCTGAAAAAGCGGAATGACGTCTACGAATGAGGGTTGATTCCATGCGATTATACGCTGGTGCGGTCTGCACCGTCGTCTGTCTCGGCACCGCGTTGTTCCACGCGGGGTGCAGCGGTTTCCCGACCGATGGTGAGGACCGGTTTACCGCCTGGACGAGCTACGAGTCCGAGCCCGGGGCCACCCATTTCTCGAGCCTCGACCAGATCGATCGTTCCAACGTGGACCAGCTGCAGGTGGCGTGGACGTATTCGTCGCCGGGCGCGATAGAAATGAATCCCATCGTCGTCGACTCGGTCATGTACGTAGTCGATGATACGGCGGTCGTGGCCCTTCACGCCGGTACCGGTCGCAAGATCTGGGCGCAGGCGGGCCCCGTGCCCGGAGCGGTCCGTCAGCGGGGTCTGATCTACTGGGAAAACGACGATCGATCCGACCGGCGCATCCTGTTCCAGAAGGGGAGCTATTCTCAGCTGGCGATCGACGCCGTGACGGGTGAGCCTATCCCGTCCTTTGGCGACGGCGGCGTCGTTGATCTAAGGGAAGGCATGGGAATGAACCCCGAGCTTGTGGCGCGTGCTACCTCAGGCACGCCAGGCGTGATCTTCGAAGATCTCTTCATCCTGGGTAACTCGCCTGGGGAGGGATATATTGGGGGGCCGGGCCACATCCGCGGGTTCGACGTTCGTACGGGACGCCAGGAATGGATCTTCAACACCCTGCCGAAGCGGGGCGAGTTGGGCTACGACACATGGCCGGCGGGGCGCTCGGACAGTATCGGCACCGACCACGCCTGGGGCGGCGCGAACGCCTGGGGCGGCCTGAGCGTGGACGTCGAGCGGGGCATCGTGTACGCTCCGCTCGGCTCCGCAAACTACGATTTCTATGGGGTGGATCGTCCGGGTGAAAACCTGTTTGCGAATTCGCTCGTCGCGCTCGATGCTCGAACTGGTCAGCGGCTCTGGCACTTCCAGACGCTCCACCACGACCTTTGGGACTACGATCTCGCCGCCACGCCGGTGCTGCTGACGGTTCAGCACGAAGGCGAGGCGGTGGATGTCGTCGCGCAAGCCACGAAGACGGGCATGGTCTTTGTCTTCGACCGAGAGACGGGCGAGTCGCTCTGGCCGATCGAGGAGCGGCCGGTGCCGTCCGAATCTCCCATGAAAGGGGAGCGGCCGTGGCCCACGCAGCCCTTCCCGACGAAGCCGGAGCCGTTCGTCCCGTTGTCGATCGACTTCGACGAAGACGTCAATCCATATCTTCTGCCGGAAGAGCGGGATTCCATCGTAGCGGCGATGCGTGAGATGCATTACCGGGGCCTATACACGCCTCCGAGCACGCAGCCGACCATTCAGTACCCCGGCAATCGTGGCGGCGCAAACTGGGGTTCGACGGCCGGCGATCCTCGGGACGGCACCTTCTACGTGCTTGGCTGGAACATGCCGTCCATCCTGCAGCTCGAGCCGGTGGTGGCCGGCAACGTCGGCCGCAGCGGGTCGCCCATCGATCGGGGTCAGAGCGTCTACCAGGAGAATTGCCAGATTTGCCACGGAGCAGATCTTGAAGGTCAGGAGACGAGCGGGGCGCCGTCGCTGAAGAACGTCACGAACCGGTTAAGTCACGGCGAGCTCGACGAAGTGATTCGTCGCGGGCGCAACCTGATGCCCGGCTTTATGCAGCTCAGCGATCGGGAATACGAGGCCTTGACGATGTTTCTCGCCAATCCGGAGCTGGCGCTCACGGAGGGCGAACCGGTCGACGAGAGGGACGACTCCACGCCGGCGCAGGTGGAGCGTTATCATACCGGTTTCCGGCACATGCTCGACAGCAGAGGTCTCCCGGTTGTAAAACCGCCCTGGTTTCGCCTCACGGCGTACGATCTAAACGAAGGGTCGATCAAATGGCAGGTCCCGATCGGCGACGTGTCGTTTCTGGTTGAAAAAGGGATCACGGGCACGGGCTCGGCGAACTGGCTGCGGGGCGGCCCGGCGGTGACCGCGGGTGGACTCATCTTTCAGATGACCGGCGAGCGGCTTCGGGCCTACGACAGCGAAGACGGAGCCGAACTCTGGTCCGCCCCGCTGCCTGCCATCGGCGACGGCATCCCGGCCGTCTACGAGGTCGACGGTCGCCAGTACGTCGTCGCATCGGCCTCGGGACTGGCCGGTGAAGCCCCGATCATGGTCGACCCGGATGCTCAGGAGCACAGCTACGTTGCCTTCACACTGCCGGATTCGGCGCTCGCCGAGTGACCGGGGACGGCCTCGCACGCACGCATTGACCGCTGCGTGCGATACGTCGGGCGCACGTCGACGACCGCCCGCATCGACGCGCGGACCGACCTCACGCGAGCCTCTCCTTGATGTGGTCCGACAGACGGACCGTCAGGGCGATGAGCGTGAGCGTGGGATTCGCCGCTCCGGAGGTCGTAAACATCGAGCCGCCGGCCGCATAGAGGTTGGCGATGCCGTGAACCTTGCCGTTAGCATCCAACACCCCCTGCTTTGGATCTTCGTGCATGCGGGTCGTCCCCATGTTGTGGAAGCCGCCGCTGAGAAAGGAGGGCCACTCGTCGTCGTCCGTGTAGAGCCAGTCCAGGATCTGCATGCGCCCGACGCCTGTTCGCCCCATCTCCCGCGCGAGCAGCTCGTAGAACACGCGCATCGAGCGCTTGTCGACGTCGCTGAGCTGCCAGTCCAGGTCGGCATACGGCATCCCGAGCTGATCGTGCTCGTCGCTCAGCACGACGCGCGAGTCGGGATTCGGACGCTGCTCGCTTCGCGATTGAAGCCGGTAGAACCGTTCCTCATCCGGCGATTCAGGTCCGGGCTGGTCGAAGATCGGGCGATCGTCGCCTTCTTCGCCTCGGGCCTCCCGCTCGGCCTGGCGGACCCGGTTCATGCTGCTGTCCGAGAAGCGCTGGAAGAACCCTTCGAGCGCCGCCGCATCGACGCGTCCGGGCCGCAGCGATACCGTACCGTTGAGCACGC
Source organism: uncultured Rhodothermales bacterium (assembly GCA_964640145.1). Lineage (GTDB taxonomy): Bacteria > Bacteroidota > Rhodothermia > Rhodothermales > VXPQ01 > CAZXHQ01. Next base: position 4,017 of record CAZXHQ010000033.1, read on the forward strand.
GGTGTTCCTCCTGGAGGGCTTCGCTGAGCGCGAGTTCGCCGGCAGGTCCGCGCCCCGCGCCTTCGTACAGCCGAGCGCTTTCCCGGTCGGCCAGAACCAGCTGCGCGCCGACCATCTCGAAGTGCTCCATGAAGAAACGTCCGACCACGTCGTTGTCATTGCCGATGCCGTTCGGAGCCTGATTGTTGGAGGCGAGCAGCAGACGCGCGTTCTGGATCGAGTTGCAGGCCAGTACGAACCGGCGGGCGCGCACGCGATGTTCTCTGCCGTTCAGCGTCTGAACGCGAATCTCCTCCACGGCCGTGACGGGCTCGTTCGCCAGGATCTCCGTCGCCACCGCGTGGGTGAGGAGGTGGACGTTGTCGGCGTTGACGATCTCATCACGGTATGCTTCACCGAAGCGCGTGGGCGGACTGAACTGCCACATCTTCGTCCAGAACCGGTCCTCGTCGAGCGGCATGCGCTGGCGGCCGTCCTCTTCGTAGGCCGCAACGTCGTATTCATACGGTCCGAGCTGCGGATACTTGTGCGCCCGGGCGTAGTACGGATCGAGCTCTTCCCTGGTGATCGGCCAGCCGCTGTGTGGGACCCAGTGTCGCTTCTCGAAGTCGATGGGATCGAGCGTGGCGCACCAGCCCGCCCAGTGCCCGGTCGTTCCACCGAAATAATGCAGGCGCGCGGCCTCGAGGGGAACCTGGTAGGGTTCACCGATGCTCTTGCCGGCATACAGATTCTGCGTGTCCAGATCCAGCTGAAATCCGCCGGCTTCGAGAAGCACGACGCGGTGCGGCGTACCGAGGAATTCCATCGCCATGCTGATGCCGGCGGCGCCGGCTCCAACAATGCAGAGGTCTGCCTCGATGATACTTCGATCCTCTAAGGTGCGGGCGTCGGTGTGCATAGTGTAGCGGGATTTGAAGACGGTAGGCGACCCGGGCGACTCACGTATGCAGCATGGAGAAGAGCGCGCACTGCCGGGCTTCGGTCCGCGAGAGGACCCAACCGTTTAGCCGAACGATTCTGCCGCTGCTGAAATCCCGGCGAACGTGCTCGTCGAGCCGTCCGTGCTGCGCTTCATCGGAGGACGCCGGAAGACCGGTCTCCGAAAGGATGGCCCGGGACAGGGCATCCGCCGTCCGTTCGGAAGGATATGCCGCGCGATAGGCACGGCCTATCGCGGCGGCCTCGCTGCTGCCGAGCATGGTCAGAAGATGGGGGGATGCAAGCGCATGGGCGCTCCGCGGCGCCGTCGCTGCCCAGCCCGCACCCGGCAGGGCTGCTGCCGCCGCGCCGGCCGCGGCCAGATGAATGAACTGGCGTCGCTGCATAGCTGAGATCGTATGAATCGGTCGGTAAACACTCCGGCAGGGTCCGAGCGGCTCGTTCACGCCGGCGGCCCGTTCACCAATATAGACGAGGGGATACACGCCTGCGGCGGACGTCCCTGACGGGTGTTATCAACGGCACGAGGACGGCATAAGATTCACGTCCGGTCGGGAGATTCAAATGCCGGCTTCCAACGCCGTCGCGGTCACGCCGAGCACCTGCCGCGCCCATCCGTCGAGCGTTTCGCGGTTGGCGGCTGCGTGGAGCGTGCGCTGCCGATGGGTATAGCTTTCGCCGGGCGCAAGCTCGAGCGCCGGCGAGCTCGATTCCATCTCGTAGAACCCGCCGGCTCCGGGCGGTCCGTCGTTGTAGGCGTTGACCACGTCTCCTCCGTAGGGCTCCTGGTGGATCTCCCAACGGCTGTTGACATAGCGTGTTTCATCCTCAGGGAGGTCGAACTGCACCAGCGTGAGGAGGCCGGCGCGGGGGCTGAAGCTGCCCAGCACCTCACGGGCTCGCTCCGGCCCCACGCCGATCTTGCTTCGATACTGACCGTCCGCCTTGAAGAGCGCGTAGCCGTCCCGGACCTCGAGGCGGTCCGACGGGACGTCGCCGAAGTAACTCGTAATCACGTCGTCCGACGCCGGCCCCTCGAACGGAACGGCGACCCACGAGGTACCGAACGGGGGGTACATGCATAGAATCCAGATGCTCGGCTGGCCGCTCTCGGGCGTCCAGTCCCGTTCGCCTGCATTCGTGACCCGGTTGGCGCTCTCGAATGCGACCCAGTCCGCATCCGGCGGAAGGAAGACGCCGAAATGCAAAGCGACGTCGTCCGCGTTCAGGAGCCGGATCGTCCGCTCGACGTCTATCGTGTACGCGGTGCCGCTGTAGTTGGTAATCGACATCGACCGTTCAAAGGTGACGCTTGTCTCGGAGGAGGCCGTGACGTCCCACGTCCCTACCTGCATCTCCTGGGGCACCTGCCAGGTGTCCAGGTTGAAGTCGGCGCCGGGAGTGAAGTAGAGGCCGTACTGGCCGCCTTCCGGCCCGAGCCAGAACCGGTCCTCACCGCCGAAGTTGTCGAATTGGGTCGCCGTCTCGCCCGCTTCGATGAAGTCACGGTTCACGTAACCGGCGCTCAGGCCGTCTTCCGAGACGGCACTCGTCATCACGCGCCCCTGGTACCGTGCGGAGACGGCCACGACGCCGCCGCCGGGGGCCCGGAGCAGCTGCACGTCACCGTACTCCCGCAGAAAAGCGAGATCGTCCCGAAACGTCACGAAGGTCCGGGTGCGCGCATCGTCCGCGGACGTGCGCTCAGGACCGTCGCACGCCGCGAGGACCGCAAGGACGGGGATGCAGAGCGCGATCCGGCTCATGGGGGGTGCTCATTCGATGGAGGTCGGAGAGGGGCCGAAGGCGCTACACGCTCACCCATTCGCTGCCGGCGTCGATGGAGCGGTATATGGCCTCGATTACCTTCATGTCTCTGAGGCCTTCTTCGCCCGGTACGCGGCTCTGCTCGTCCTCTTCTATGCATCGTGCGAAGTCGTCCATCTGCAGCGCCTGCTGGTTGACTTGCGGAAGCTCCATCGGGCCTTCGCTGGTGCGGGCCGAGAGCCCGCCGTAACTGTACGCCGGATCGATCTCCGCCCAGCCGTTGGTAGACATCATATACAGTCGATTTACGTTGCCCGAATAGGAGGTGCTGTGGGAAGAAACCGCGCCCCCGGGAAATTCCATGTCCCACAGAATCGTCTCGTAGATCTCCGTGAAGATCTCCGGCCGCGTGTTGTAGGCGGAGGCCCGAACGCGAGCAGGTTCTTCTCCCGTCGTGTAGCGGGCGCCCTGTATGGCATAGATGCCGACGTCGAGGAGGGATCCGCCGCCGGCCATCTCCTTGCTGAATCGCCACGCGTCCGTGTCACGGGAGGTGAAGCTGAAGCTCGCTTCCACGACCGTAACCGGCCCGAACACCTCTTGCTGTCCGAGCCGCATGATCTCCTGGTGCCGCGGCTCGAACTGGAGCCGGTAGCCGACCGACAGTTTGACGCCGGCGTCGCTGCACGCTTCGATCATGCGTTCGCAGTCGCGGACCGACGTCGCCATGGGCTTTTCGGTGATGACGTGTTTTCCGGCCTCGGCGGCCCGGATCACGTATTCCGCATGCATGCTGTTCGGCAGCACCACGTAAACGATATCGATGTCCGGGTTGCCGGCGATCTCGTCGAAGGTTTCGTAGTCGTAGACGTTCTTCTGAGGGATGTCGTACTGATCCATCCAGCGTTCCGCCTTCGCGGGCGTGCCGGTAACGATGCCGGCGAGATGGCAGCGCTCGGTCTCCTGCAGGGCAGGGCCGAGCTGCCCCGTGGCGTAGCTGCCCAGCCCGACGAGCGCGACGCCGAGTCCGTCGGGCCGCCTGCGCGCAGACGCCGAGGCACCGGGCGCGATGCCGGTCAGTGCCGCGCCGCCCAGGAGGGCAGAGGCTTCCTGCAGAAAGGTGCGTCGGCTGCGGGGGCGATCGAGGGTGCGCATGGCGTCGTACCGGCTGTCGAGAAGATCCGTGCACTCTGATGGTAATCACGAACGCCGCTCCGCGCAAGACGTATCCCCGGCGATCGTCTCGCCGGTGGCTGCGCC
>CAZXHQ010000033.1:8085-14146 GCA_964640145.1 uncultured Rhodothermales bacterium
GCAAACGTTTGCGCAGCGCTTATCTTATAGGGGCACCCTCCACCTCGATCGACTACCCACATGAAACGAGCACGCCTTGCGGTCCTTCTTCTCCCGCTGGTTGCCTACGTGCACCTGGCCATGCGGAGCGAGCCGGACGATGCGCACGAAACCTGGAGCGTCTACCTGGGCGATCCGCATCGGAGCCAGTATTCGAGTTTGAGGCAGATCAACAGAGAGAACGTCCACGAGCTCGAGGTGGCCTGGACGTACCGGTCCGGGGACGCCGACACGGTCAACCACCGATCGCAGATCCAGTGTAACCCGATCGTCGTCGACGGGGTGCTCTACGGGACGTCGCCCCGCATCCGTCTGTTCGCGCTCGATGCGGCGACCGGGGAGGAAATCTGGCGATTCAACCCGTTTCGTGCCGGAGAAGGGCCCACCCATCTGGGTGTGAATCGAGGCGTGATGTACTGGGAAGGGGGCGAGGCGCGCCGCATCCTCTTTACGGCCGGCGACAGAATGTACTCCGTCGATGCGCGGACCGGCACGGCGGATCCAGATTTCGGTGAAGGCGGTTCGGTCGATCTACGTGCGGGGCTGGGTCCCGGCGTGGATTCGCTCTTCATCAGCGCCAACACGCCCGGTGCGATCTACGAGGATCTCGTCATTATAGGCTCGCGCGTCTCCGAGCTGGCCGATGCGGCGCCCGGACACATCCGGGCCTTCGACGTTCGGACCGGCGAGCTGGCCTGGGTTTTCCACACGGTGCCGCACCCCGGCGAATTCGGCTACGATACGTGGCCGCCGGACGCATGGCAGTACGTCGGCGGCGCGAACGCGTGGGCCGGCATGAGCCTGGATCCCGAGCGAGGCACGGTCTACATCCCGACCGGGTCTCCGTCGTTCGATTTCTACGGCGCCAACCGATTGGGGCAAAACCTGTTCGGAAATACGCTTCTGGCGCTGGATGCGAAAACGGGAGAACGGAAGTGGCACTATCAGATCGTTCATCACGATCTGTGGGATCGAGATCCGCCTGCGCCGCCGAACCTGATGACCGTCCGTCGCGACGGCGGCCGGGTCGATGCGGTCGCGCAGATCACCAAGTCGGGCCACGTATTTCTGTTGGATCGGGACACGGGTGAGCCGCTGTTTCCCGTCGTCGAGCGACCCGTGCCGCCGTCGACCCTCCCGGGCGAGAGTGCCTGGCCGACGCAGCCCTTCCCGCTGAAGCCGGAGCCTTTCGCCAGGCAGTACCTCTCCGCCAACGACATCAATCCCTATTCGGCCGACTACGATTCGCTCATGCGCCGATTCATGACGGTCCGGTCCGGCGGGCAGTACGTGCCCCCGAGCACCGAAGGGTCTCTCGTCTTTCCGGGATTCGACGGGGGTGGCGAGTGGGGCGGAGCCGCGCACGACCCTCTCGAGGGCATCCTGTACGTGAACAGCAACGAGATGCCGTGGATTCTCACGATGGTACCGGTGGGCTCGAGCGGAGAGGGCGACCGCTTGGCCGGAGCGCAGCTCTATGCGATGAGCTGCGCGAGCTGTCACGGCATCGACCGTCGAGGCGATGAAACCGGCGTATACCCTTCTCTCATCGACGTGGATCAGCGTATGAGCCGCGATTCCGTTCGCCGGGTCATCGAAACGGGGCGCGGATTCATGCCGTCCTTCGCGCGGCTGACCGAAGGGGAAAAAGACCGGCTCGTTGGATTTTTGTTCGGCGACGACGGCCCCGTCGAGCCCCTCGGAGAGGATCCGGGCGCGGATGCGGATCCGCGGTCTCTACGCTATGCGCACACCGGCTACCACCGCTTCGTAGACGCTGAAGGCCTTCCCGCCGTCGAGCCGCCCTGGGGTACGCTCAACGCAATCGATATGAACACCGGCGACTATCTCTGGAAAGTACCGTTCGGCGAGCATCCGGAGCTGCGGGACGCCGAGCGCACCGGCCTCGAGAACTACGGTGGGCCGGTCGTGACGGCGGGCGGGCTGCTGTTGATCGGTGCGACGAAGGACGAGATGTTTCGTGCATTCGACCGTGAGACCGGTGAGGTGCTCTGGGAAACCAGGCTGCCGGCCGGCGGGTACGCGACCCCGGCCACGTACGCGGTAGACGGCCGGCAGTTCGTCGTCATCGCGGCGGGGGGTGGGAAGATGAACACGAAGTCCGGCGATGCCTATATCGCGTTTGCGCTGCCGGACTAGCGACCTGGCGTGCGAGTACGGCTGTCGCCCGCCGCCTCAGCCCTGTCGCTGCGTCGTCGGGAGACGATCACGCAGCTGCGGCGAAGACCCTGGATGCTAGACGTCGAACCACTCCTCCTGGTACTCGATGCGTGACTTGTTCATGATGGCCTCGTGCGCCTTCGCCGTAATGACCGCCGCGTGAAGGCCCGCCTCGTACCCCGCGGCAGGCGGATACGGACCGAAGGCATGATTATCGACGAACTCGCGAAGCGCATACCACAGCGGCGTTTCCAGGTTCGGATCATCCTCGGTCGCCTCGATATCCTGCGAGTCGAGCTGCGTGGCGTTCGCGACGAGCGCGATCCCGGTTTCCTTGTAGAATTTGTCCTTGCGCGCATAGACCTCCCAGCCGAGCAATGGCGCATCGACTTCCTTGAACATCCATGCCTTGTTGTCGCGAAACATGATCGTGCTGTCGCGACCGTAGAAGAGGTCGTAGGCGCCGTCGAAGGAGGTCGTCAGCGTGGCGTCGTAGATCATGCGCACGCCGCCGTCGAACTCGAAGATGGTCTGTATGGTGTCCGGCACGGTCCGTCCGTCGTCCCAGAGCACGGTCTGTCCGAATCCGTTCACCGCCGACGGCCGCATCCCCATGAACCATACGGCGGGATCGAGCTGGTGCGTGCCGATTTCACCGATGAGGCCCGTGGACACCTCGGCATCGAGGCGCCAGTTCTGCGCGATCTCGCGCTCGCGGTTTGGAGAGGCTCGCCGCCAGCTCTCTTTCGCATGCCACTGCGCGCGCGCCATGGTGGCCTTTCCGAGCGCGCCGCTTCGAATGAACTGAAAGACGGATCGGTAATTGGGATGCGTGCGGGAGAGCAGTCCCACCTGGAAGATCTGATCGGACGCCTGACTGGCCGCCTGCGCCATCGCGCGGGCATCGTCCATCGAAGCCGCCATCGGAGCTTCGACGTAGACGTGTTTGCCGGCCGCGAGGGCGTCCACGGCGATGTGGCGGTGCAGGTGCGTCGGCGTGGCGATCAGCACGGTGGAGATCGCCGGATCGTCGAGGACGGCGCGGTAGTCGCTGTACGTTGCCGCCTCCGGAAAGGATCGTTCGGCACGCGTGAGCATCACGTCGTAATCATCCGCCACCGCCGCAATGGTCACTTCGGGGATGCGGGTGAGCGTATCCGCGATCTCGCGTCCCCACGATCCGAAACCGATAATGGCCACGTTCACCTGTTGGGCGAAGGCGTCGGCTCGAACGGATTCACTGCGCAAACCGGTCAGCATGCCCGAGAGCGGGATGAGCGAGCTTTTCTTCAGAAAACTGCGACGGCTAAGGACGCTGCGGTCTAGTCTGTCGTTCATGACACCAAAGGGGTTTGGGATGGAATCGGCCCGGTCGGCACGTCGTGCGTCTCGAAGCCGGCGTTGAGAATCCGTTGGGTTTCAGGTTCGTGTTCGTGACGTACGACGAGCGAGCGCACCCTGGAGTGCGCGTACGGGCGCCCGCGGACGAGGAGGGCGGTCGAGACGGCGTCCGCCTCCGTGGCGGAAGGGGCGGCAGCCGCGGCCAGCAGGGCACCGCGAACCGGACGGCCGCGACGCGGATCGAGTACGTGGCCGAGCTGCTCGCCGTCCGCTTCGAACGCTTTGCCCCACACGGCCGATACCGAGAGGGACTCATCCGCCAGCGCCACGATCGCGACGGCCTCGCTGTCGTCGCGGGGATCCGGTATCGCCACCTTCCAGGCCGGAGCGTCGAGCGGACGGCCGAGACCGTACATCGTGCTCGTTCCACCGTGGATGAAGGCGCGCTCGACGCCGACTTCGCGAAGGAGCATCACGGCCTCGTCAACCGCCAGCCCTTTTCCGATGGCACCGAAGTCCAGCCGTACGCCGTCGCGCTTGAATCGAACCGTTCGGTTGGTTTCGTCAAGCTCGACGAGGTGCATGCCGGCGACCTGCTTCGCCCGATCGAGCTCGCGCTCGTCGGGCAGGTGCCCGCCGTCGAAGTAGAATCCCCACGCCTGCATCAGCGGGGCCACGGTCGGGTCGAATGCGCCGCGTGTCAGCCGGTGCAGGCGCCGGGATTCTTGAAGGAGGCGGAACAGCCCGGGCTCCACCGGGACGGGCTCGCGCGCGGCGCGCGCGTTCATGCGCGACACGGCCGAGTCGGCGCGGAAGATCGAGAGCTGGGATTCCAGCCGCTCGATCTCGCGGAGCGCTTCCTCCCCCGCAGCTCGAAGCCACGGCTCGTCCTCACCCTGGAGGACGAGCTCGAAGCGACAGGCCATGGCCATCCGTGCCAGGCGAACGGTTACCATCCCGGGATATCCATGATGTAAGGGATTACGATAGTTCGAGCGTGCCGTATGTGATCGGATCGATCTTGCGGCCGCTGCCCGTCGTGATCCCCCGCGTCTTCTCGTCGAAGTAGAGCATTTCGCCGAGACGCTCGGACATTTCAGCGAGGGCGATGACCGTCTGCGTGCGAATGGCCAGATCGATGTTGCCGCTCGGCTGTTTGTTCTCGCGAATGGCGGTCAACCAGTTGTTGATGTGCGCCGGTACGCTCACGCCCGGCTGAATGTCGTCGTGCACCTCCTGGTCGACCAGGTCGGCGAACGGTCGCTCGGGGCGCAGCTCGACGGTATTGCCGCCGAAGTAGAGGGTACCTTCGTGGCCGCGAATCACCTGCTCCAGGCCCTGCTCGTTCACCGTGCTGCCGATGACCATGACGGTGAGCCCGCTGGGGAATTCCGCCAGCACCTGCGTGTTGTCCGGCACGTCTCGGTCCGTCGTGATTTTGCGGGTACCGAGGGAGGTGACGCGGACCGGGAACTCGGGATCTCCGGTGGCCAGCATGAGGGGATGGATGCGATGGGCCAGCAGGTCGCCGAGAATGCCGGCGCAGTACGGATAGTATTTGCGCCAGCGGTGGTACTCGTCCGCGCTGAACGGGCGGTCGGATACCGGCCCGAGCCAGGCATTCCAATCGATATTCTCCGGGTTCGAGTCCGGATCGATCTCGTAGTTCCACTCGCCATCCGGATTATTCCGCATGTAGGAGTCCTGCGCGAGAACGAGGGGGCCGATCTTGCCGGCCTGGATCATCTCGGCCGCCTTGTGCCACTTGCCTTCCGTGCAGTACTGGGATCCGATCTGGAAGACCGTCCCCGTCTCCTTCGTCTTGTCGTAGATCTGGAACGCCTCATCGAGGTAGCGCGTCATCGGCTTCTCGCAGTAGATGTGCTTTCCGGCGTCCATGGCATCCAAGGCGATGCGCGTGTGCCAGTGATCGACGGTTCCGATGAAGATGGCGTCGACGTCGTTTCGGTCGATTAGCGCCCGGTAGTCGGAATAGCCGTCGCTCGACGCGATCTCGAGCTCGCTCACGGCACGATCCTTGCGCTTGCTAAATACATCGGCCGCGGCGACGCCTTCCACGTTGAACTCGTCGCCGTGGCGCACGACGTTGCCGAGGTGGGCGTTGAAGCCCTGACCACCGACGCCGATGAAGCCGACGCGAATCCGGTCGTTCGCGCCGATCACCGAGCCGGCGGCGGGCGCAGCGGCCCGTTCTACGGTCTCGGCGACCTGCGGGGAGCAGCCGGCCAGGACGGCGGTTGCGGCCAGCGCGCTCTTTTTGACGAACTCGCGGCGAGAGCTGTCGACGCTTTTAAATGCTTTTGATTTTTTCATGGTCCTCGCGGGTTTGTGCTGGGGCTTGAAGGGTGCAGTCGAGAACGGAGCGTCGCTGCATCGCGTATAAGCCCCGTTACTGCGTCGTAACTCGTTTGTCGTTATATAACGATAAGGTAGGTACTATGACGGGGCGGCCAATGTTGCTACCATAACAAATCCGACG
>CAZXHQ010000034.1:0-14064 GCA_964640145.1 uncultured Rhodothermales bacterium
CGCCGACGCCCAGAAGCAGCCGCATCACGAGGAGGCCGGTAAAGCCGGCAACCAGTCCGTGGCCCATCGAAGCGAGCCCCCATAGAAGGAAGGCGAGCGCGTAGACCCACTTGACTTCAAACCGGTCGCAGAGCCACCCCACGCCGATCTGGCACACGGCGTACGTCACAAAAAATGCGGAGAGCAGCGTCCCCAGCTGATCGGGCGCGATGCCCAGATCCGGGGACAGGATCGGCGCGGCGACCGCGAGGTTGCCTCGATCGAAGAAACTATTGACCATCGCGAGGACCAACAGACCTACGATCACCCAGGGATACTTAATCGGGGATGCGCTCTTTGTAGAAGCCATAACGCTAGATACAGTGCTCGTGATGGTCGGTAGCTGGAGGAGACGTGCTCACCACTTCGTATACACGGCTTTCGGAACGGTGAAGAAGTCGCGGCAGGTCGGGCCGATCGAGTACGCGCCGTAGCCGGAGTCTTTGTGACCGCCGAACGGCACGTGCGCCTGGCTGGCCGTGCCGTGGTTCAGGTGCACCATGCCGGCGTCGATGCGGTCCGCGCACTCCTGCATCACGGTCGGATCATTCGCGAATACGGATGCGGCCAGCCCGTAGCGCGTCTCGTTGGCCGTCTCGATCGCTTCGTCGACGCTGTTGACCCGAATAACCGGGAGCACGGGCCCAAAGATTTCCTCGCGGGCGAGCGGCGACGTCCGGTCGACATAGTCGAAGAGGGTCGGTTCGTGATAATAACCTTCCGTCGCAGGATCGTCGACCAGTGCGTGGCCGCCCGTCAGCAGCTTTGCGGTCGATTCGCGCCCGATCCGAACGTAGTCGCGAACGACGTTGAACTGATCGAGGCTAACGAGGGGACCCATGGTGGTTCCTTCCGCCTGTCCGTCGCCCACCTCGATCTTCTCGATCCGATCGATCAGCTTTTCGACGAGTGCGTCGGCCTGAGCCTCGAGCACGACCACGCGGCTGAGCGCCGTGCACCGCTGACCGCTGCAGACGAGCGCCGCCGACACGATCTCTGCCGCCGCCTGGTCGAGGTCGTCGTAGTTCAGGACGAGTGCCGGATTCTTGCCGCCCAGCTCGAGCTGGACTTTCGCGAGGCGCCGGGCGGCGCCCTCGCAGACGCGCGTGCCTACCTCGCTCGAGCCGGTGAAGGTGATGCCGCGCACCTGTTCATGATCGACGAGGGCGTTGCCCACGGCTCGGCCCCTCCCGACGACCAGATTTGCCACCCCGGCCGGCATCCCCGCCTTTTCCAGCAGCTCGAATACGAAGATCGACGACCACGGCGTGGCGGTGGCCGGCTTACATACGACGGTGTTTCCGTAGGCGAGGGCCGGCGCAATCTTGCGCACGGGCGCCACGACCGGGAAATTCCACGGCGTAATGCAGGCCGTGACGCCGATCGGCTCGTAGACGGTCCGGCAGGTAATCCCGGGACGTTCGCTGGGATACGTCCGCCCGTGGGGCTGCGTGCTCTCCCCTGCCATGAATCGCGCTTCGGCCGCCGCGCGGCCCACTTCGCCGGCCGCCTCGTGCAGGGGCTTGCCCATTTCGCGCGTAACTATCCGGCCCAGCTCCTCCTTCGACTCGTCGAGCAGCCGGGCAAATCGCAGCAGGAACTGTCCGCGCTCATGGGCGGGCGTTCTCGCCCACGCGGCGGCAGCCTTCGATGCTGAGGCGGCGGCGGCGTCCACGTCCGGCGCACCGGAGGACGGAAATCGCCCCACTTCTTCGTCCGGACGTGCCGGATTATAGGACGTATCATACGCGTCGGAGGACGGCGGCATCCATCTGCCCCCGATGAAGTTTTTAAACGGTTCCATTGCCTCGGCATCCATGTGATCCTGGTCGCTGCTTCATGATAATTCGGGTCGGGCCCGTACGTTGCTCCCTGCCGGCGCGCGAACGAGGCGTACTTAGACGTCCATTCGCAAAGCGCTAACGCATGAGTGCCGCTGCATCACGACCGCGTCGGTCCGCCTCCTCCGCGCCTGGCGGAGCGTGCGCACCGACCCTAACATGACGTGAGCGTACTTGCGAGATGAGCAAGAAGCCCACCCTTCCCAAAAAGCCAGACTCTTGCTCGACGAGATCGGAAAAGCCTGCTAGTCGTCCTCCTGCTCTTCCAGCCGATCCGTTGCGGGAGGCGGCGCCGGAGATAAGGAGGCCACCTCTCGGCGAAGCTCGGGCGTCATGTCGACGTCTACGGCCGCGAGGGAATCTTTCAGCTGGTCGACGTTTCGACCGCCCACGATAGCGGTCGTCACGGCCGGATGCCTTGCTACCCAGGCCACCGCCAGGCTAACCGGATGCAAATCTCGTTCTTGGGCGAACTCCGTGAAGTCGGCCGCGGCCTGGAACATCCAGCGTTCACCGTAGCGGGATCGATACATCTCGTTGTCTCGGATCCGGCCCTCGTCGGGGGCACGGTCCGGACCGTACTTGCCGGTCAGCAATCCTGCACCGAGAGGACTGTAGGCCATCACTCCGACCTCCTCAGATGCCGCCATCGGCAGGATCTCGACTTCGGCCTGGCGTTTGACCAGGTTGTACATGGGCTGGATGCAGGCCGGGCGCGCCCACCCCTCCTTCCGAGCCAGACCGAACGCCTTCATCACCTGCCACGCCGCGAAGTTGCTCATGCCCCAATACCGGATCTTTCCTTGCTGCGTCATCCGTTCGAGCGCATAGAGCGATTCCCAGAGCGCCGTGTTTTCGTCGAAACGATGGATGAAGTAGACGTCGACGTAGCTCGTCCCGAGCCGGCGAAGGCTGTTTTCGAGGGCCAGGGTGAGGTGGTGGCGTGATGCGCCCCGATCGTTGACGCCTTCACCCATCGGGAAATATGCCTTGCTGGTGATCACGACGTCGTGCCTGCGTCCCTCGATCAGCCTACCGAGAATTTCTTCCGACCGGCCTTCGTTGTAGACGTCGGCACAGTCGAAGCAGTTAATGCCGTCGTCGAGGCACCGGTGAAACATCTCCTTCGACGCGCTCTCGTCCGCCGGGCCTCCGAACGACATCGTGCCCATGGTCAGGCTCGAGATCCGCAGTCCTGTGTTGCCGAGATATCTAAAATCCATGTGTCCGTTCGCTTCTTGACCGTTCTAATTCGTGATTGGAACCCGGCTCGGACGCCCGAGCGGTGCCGGGCCACGTCGAAGAGAGACTGAAGGGCCGTCGATACGTCGGTACGTCTGCCGGCCCTCTGTACATCGGGTTCTTCGAGAGGCACTAGCCAGGTGAGAGTTGCTTGACCGCGTCGCTCCACACCTTGCCGAGGATGGATACGTCGTGACCCACCTCGACGCCCTTGACGCCGAGATCGATCAGGCGCCGGGCGTCGTCGTGCCACGGATGTCCGGCCGTGCAAAGCACGAACTTGTCGACCTTTTCGGCAGCCTCGATCGTCCGTTTCAGCCCTTCGACCACGATGGGATGATCGGGCTGCGGTGCCAGGCCGTTGCTGACGCTATAATCGGAGCCGCCGAAGAGCACGCCGTCGACGCCCTCGACGGCAACGATGGCATCCACGTTTTCGACGGCATCGACATCCTCGATCATGGGAATGACGAGCGTTTCCCGGTTGCTCCACGTCATCCAGTCCTGACCTCCCCGAAGGCCCCAGCCTCCCGAGAAACAGAGGCTTCCATAGCCCCGGTCGCCGAGCGGAGGAAACTTGGCGGCCCGGACGATCTCCCGTGCTTCCTCCGGCGATTGGATGTGGGGCACGATGATGCCGCCCGCACCGGCCTCGAGGCCTTTACGGACGAGGCTCGAATTACCCTTGTCGATTCTCAGCAGCGCCGTCATGCCGACGTTCGAGGCGGCTCGGAGGAGATTTTCCGTGTGGAAATCCTGCCGCCAGGCGTGCTCGTTGTCGATGCGACACCATGACAGACCCGCCAGCCCGGCGACCTCAACGAGCGCCGGGCTAAATGCATAAAAGACGGTGCCTAGGGCGATACCGCCGTCCTGAATGATTTTTCGCAGTCGATTTTGGTTCTGTTGCAAGTTGATCCCCTGGCAAACGATCCGAGAGAGTTGTCGTTATGCGATGCGAAGGCGGCTCCGACCTGGACGAGACGACCCATAACTCCGACGAAGAAACGTCCGGCCGCGGAGCATCTGGAGGGATGCCCGCACCTTCGCGTCGAGACGTATCGTGCCGTCATCTCTGCCGGAGTGGCGGCCGAACGCTTCTTGCCTCGGATCTTTCATGGTACTCTTTCAGGCGGGTCGCCCGTCTGCCTAGTTCTGCTCCATGTACTCGCGCACCGTGTCGTCGATCGGAAGGCCCAGCTCTTGGTAGAGCCGCGCGCGGTTGGACTGATCGCCGCTCAGCACGTCGCGAGCCAGTCGCGCTACCTCGAGGGCATGTTCGCGCGGTACCGCGATCACCCCGTCGCCGTCCGCTACGATCAGATCGCCCGGATAGACGAGCACGCCGCCGCAATTGATGGGCACCTGGTAAGAATCCAGCAGGGTGCGGCCCGGGCGGATTCCGCGCGCAATGTAGCGTGTATAGACCGGGATCGCCTTGGTCATCACGATTTCATCGGTGTCGCGCGTGCCGCCGTTGGTAATGACGCCCACCATACCGTCAGCCGCCCACTGCAGGCTGTTCATCGAACCGATGTGGCCCCCTTCCGGTGCGCCGCTCTGGTCTACCACGAGCACGTCCCCCGGCTTTACCACGTCCATATAGTCTTCGCCGGCCCGGCCGTACTGCTGGCCGGTCCAACGCTGCGCCTCTTCGACGGAGTCGAATGTGTCGGTGCCGACCCGCTGGTCGGACGGCACGTACCGCGCTGTCACGGCGAAGCCGACAATACGGTGCGTGAACTCCTCGGTGTCTCGCCAGAGTGGACGAATCTCTCTATCGAACAGCGTCACGTCCTGCAGACCGATCAGGTCGAGACCGTCGACGACGTCGGGAACTCGCAGGTCCGCATACGCTTCGATGATTTCGTTCCGAGTTTCTTCGCTGTCGTCGTAGGTCTTGTTTTCGAGCACCCGGACGGGTTCCGGGGTCCTCATCTCTTGGGCGGCTGCCGTGCCTGCGAACAGGGAGAGGCAGAAGGCAGTCAACACCGTGCCCAGGACGTTCGTTTGTCTCGAGAATAAGGTAGACATCATAGTTTTTCTCTCAGGTATGTGAGTGTCATTGTCAGGTAGCAGGCTCTAGGCGGCATGTGGGCCCCTGTCGGTGGCGAACAAACAGTCCGCGAGCACTGTCGAAACTATTCGAAGGAAAACTGCAAGCCGAGCCGGTTCACGTTGCCCAGTGCCCCGAAGTTGGAGTATCCGTAGTCGAACCCGAACCCGATGTCGCCGAGGGCATGCTTCAGCCCGAGGCCGAGATTGATACCCTGCTCGTCGCTCGGAAACACATACCCCGCGCGGAGGGCGAGCGTATTGAAGAACGTGTATTCCGCCCCGAGCTGCGCCTGCTCGACGTAGTCGCGGGGATGGATGGCGTCGAAGGCGACCTGCAGCGAGTGCATCTCCGGATCGAGCTGCGTCAGATCGATCACGTCCATCGAGACGCCGATCTTGAACGTAAGCGGAAGCTCGAAGCTCTCCTCCGCATAGGTTACCTCGCGGGAGAAATTGCGGGCCGTGACGGCGAAGTTCAAGCTGCGAAACCCGGTGCGATAAAGCGCGCCGAAGTCGACGGCAACGGCACCTTCCGTGTTACTCTGCTCGATACGGCCGTTGGCGTCGTCAAACCCCATGATGCTGGTACCCATAGACTGGCGCACGACCTTGACGTGTCCGCCGACGGAGAATCGATCCGAGACGGAGCGGGCATATCCGACGCCGGCAGACAGCGCGGAGGGGCTGAAGGTGCCCGTATCGAGGAACCCGTCCTCGTTGTCGGCACGAATCGTACCCAGCAGATCGCCGTAGCTGACCGTCAGCAAGGAGAAGCCGACGGTACCGTACTGGCCGGACGCCGGACGAAACGCCAGGCTGGCCTGACTGTAATCGATGCTGCCGACCCAGCGGGTCTGTCCGACCGACGCGTGCAGCGAGCTGCTCATGTTCGCCATGGAAGCCGGATTGTAGAACAGCGCGACGGACGACACTTCCTGCGCCGCCATGGCGTCCCCCATCGCCGCAGCGCGCGCGTCGAGCGATACGCTCAGGAACTGCATTCCTGTCTGCCCCAGCTTGGTCCGATCCTCAATCTGGTCTTGCGCCACCGCGTCCGAGATGGTTGCCGCCGACAGGACGCACGCCAGTGCTATCGTGAAAAGCGGTAAATCCTGGGATAGTAGCCTCATGATTTGGCACTCTTTTTTTCGACAAGGAGTCTTACTGCGTGGATAGATGCCGCCCGCGCGGATCACAGGAGGCTACTACCGGATGATCACGAACTTCCGGATGATGTTTTCGCCGCTCTCACGATCCTCGATGAGCGCGAGGTACACCCCGCTCACGACGACCTGATTAGAGGATGTCGTAAGATTCCAGTAGGCGTCCCCGCTTCCGTCGGTATGGTCGATGGTTTCGACGAGGTCGCCGCGCTCCGTGTAGATCTTGATCGTTGCCTGGCCGGGAATATTCAGAAAGCCGATGCGATCCTGCTGATCGGGCCATCGCACATTCTGGTCGGATGCGAGGTGATAGGGGTTCGGAACGACACGTGAATCGGCCAGCATGTCGCCCGGACCCCGCTTGAGCGTAGCCGGGCTGTACGTCTGCGTATAGTACCTGCTGCTCTTCAACGGCACGCCCGTCGGCGTCATCCCGGTGTCGTCATTGTTCACGTCGCCGACGGCCTGTATGTAGTAGTAATAGTCGATGCCTCGAACGACGTCACTGTCCGTAAAGGAGCGCTCCTCCGGCCCGGCCGTGTGGATGAGCTGGTACCGATAGTCGTCCTCGATAGCACCCTCGAATCGGTTGCGCGTTCGGTAGAGTTCGAAGCCTGCGTGGTTCGCCTCCGGAAAAACGTCCCACTCCAGCGAGATCTCGTCGACGCCGGACGTCACCGTAAAGGAACTCGGCGGCATCGGTGCCTGCGGGATTTCGAAGCCGGACCGGTAATTCGCCCGGGCCCGCTCGATCATCTGGTAGGCCGAATCCCTGCTGGTCATCACCCACTCGTTCTTGTCCATTACTTCGTCGTCGTCGATAACGCCATCGCCGTCGGCATCGAACGCTATCTCACCATACTGATCGCCCTGACGCCAGAGCTCCTTGAAGGCTCGTCCGATGGCGACCGTAGCCCGTTCCTGGTCGAGGCCGCTAATACCTTCTATGAGCACCAGATTCACACTCTCGCCCGGCTCGAGCGTATAGGGGCCGAATCCGACGCCGTTCTTGTGGCCGCCGGGCGAATCCAGCGCGGGTTTGCCGGTTGGATGGGCAAAATCACCGTGCGGCTCGACCACTTCGGCGTGATGTGGATAGGTGTGGCCTTCCGCGAAGAACTCATATTCGCGCTGGCTCCGCTCGCGATCCAGAGCGTCCTGCCCCTCCGACATCCAGTTGTCCGCCCAGTACCACTTCATGGATGAAGGCTGCGAGGGGTCGTCTGACGGATCTGTCGGAGACGAATCCGCGTGCAGATACGCGCGCACCATGAACTCGTCGAGCAGCAACCGACCCGTCGTATCCGCTTCAGACGTATTGCCCGGCGCCTCGATGGCCGGCACGCCCAGCGGATCCCAATCTGTGAAGGAAGGCTCGTTGCCCTGCCACGTGAAGTTGGCACGAAAGTCCGTGTCGTAGTCTTCCAGGCCGTCGCCGACCTGATCTTCCATGAAATTGTATCCCCATCCGATGCCGCCGCCTACGACGTTCTGGGCCGCGCTCGGTCCAAACCAGCGTTTCATGAAAATGAAGTAGACGTCTTCAGCCGTCTGCTCGAGCTCGATCTCGGGGTCGTCATCCACGTTCCCCGTGTTCGTGAACGTGTACTCCCAGATGTGATAATCGTCGTGGTACTCGTTACTGAAGGCACGGATGGTCCGCTCCATCGAGATGCCGGTCACGGTATTCATGCTGTTGTAAATCACCCGGTCGGCCTTCAGCGTCGGGTCGATCTCCTCGATGTTTGGAGCGACCTGGAAGGTAGGCAGCCCGTCGACCGTAACGTCCGGGTCCTCAAACCGAGAGACCATCCTGAAATCGGTCGGGAACACTTCCCCCTGGCCGCTCACGCGGGGGCCGGCGTGGGCGACTTTGGCCGGCCACGTCTCCCCATTCTCATCCGTGAAGTTCTTCACCGCGATCCAGAGGGTCTGCGACCCATGGTGTTCGTTGACCTGCCCTTCGATGAACGGCCACATCGAACCGTCACCGTCCTGGACCCTGCCGTCGGCCTCTGAATAGAGTTGAGCATAGTCTCCGACGGCCAACCACTTCTCACGCCACTGTGCCTTTGCATCGGAACTCCATCCAAGGAGGAGGCCCGCCAGCACCAAAGCGAGGATGGTTTTTGTTGCCTGGTACATGCTTCTCATAATGTTTCGATCTTTGATAGCTTGCACGTCAACCTTCTTTCCGCCGTAAGATCGGCCACTTCCTGCCGTCGGTAACGATGCACGTTGTGGCGGTAATCGCTCATCACAGCATGATCCTCAGTCCCAGCGAGATATGGCGAGGATTCAGGAACGTGAATGCTCGCTGATTGGGCATATCGATGTACTGCTGGTTTTCCAACACGTCATCGACGAAGCGATCGTCCGCTTCCGAGAACTCACCATCCCGATACCACATATAGGTGCCGCCGCCATTGCCGCTTTTCACGTAGTACAGGGGGACTTCCATCGGATTCCCGACACTACCGATGTCGTTGACGATTTCGATCGGAACGAACTCCGTACCGGGCTTCCGAAAGTCACCGGGACGGTCGTTCCCCGGGATGAAGTCGTACGGCCGCTGCGACCCCTCGATGTCCTCAAACGTGTCGTCGGGCAGGTGCAGCGACTGCATGTATCGCTGAAAGTCGTCGTTTTTGAGGAAGGCCGATGCCTGATAGATCTGACGATGGTTGAGGACGTTCGAAACGTCTACGAAAATCTGCGCCTCACCCATGGACGTTTCGAAGTTGCGGGCCAGTCGCAGATCGAGGTTGTAGTGATCTCGCCATTTGACGTTGTTCTCCAAACCCTGAATGCTGCCGCCTCCGCCCGTCCACGTGAAGATCTGGCCGGATCGCCAATCTCCGAGGAAGCTCAGGCGCCATCCGCCGAGCGGGTGACCACCGAGTGCTTCGGGGCCGAAGTCGCTCGGGGCGAGAAACTCGACGTTGGCCCGCGCATACGGCTCGGGCACGGGGCGCTCCTGATAGTGCGCGCGGCTCTCCCGTTCGTACTGGCGCTGCTCGACCGGATTCTCGCTAAACTGGGCGAAGCCGAAATTGCCCGACTTCCGCACCATGTAGCTGTAGTTGACGAAGCCCCGATACCATCCCCGATTTTTTCTGAGAGAGACTTCGAAGCCTCGCGTGTCGGAGTAGTTGTACGGAAGGGCCTTGCTGTAATCGACCTGACCGTCGATGCTCTCGAAGCCTACCATGCGGGGTTGTTCGGCCACGTCCTTATAATAGCCCGTCACGCGCAGGAGCAGCCGGTTGAGAAGGTTCTGCTCGAAGCCAAGCTCATAGGCGATCGTCCTGGGCATGGGGTGCTCCGGATTGCCGACCTGGTCGACCGCCCCCGAGCTGATCTCTCTCAGCACGTAGATGCTGTTCGGATTCAGCATCTGGCGGAAGTGCCCATAGTTGAAATAGAATTTGCTGTTCGTCGTGATGGGGAATGAAACGCCCAGCCGTGGGCTTAGCGCGAACAGCGCGTCGGTGGGTTGTTGCTCGAGCACCACGTCGAGGCTGTCTCGACCGTAGACGGCGGAGAATGCTCGGTCGAACGGTTCGTGGATGTACCACATGCCCCCCGCGTCGAAGTAATCTGCCCGAAGCCCGACATTGGCGACCATCCCTTCAAACTCGAGCTTCCCCTGTGCGTACGCGGCACCCTGCTTCGGATGGCGCTTCCAGACGAAAGAAGGCTGGGGACGATAAGCGTACGATACGTTTAGCTCTCGGTGGTTGCTTCGGTGGGTCGTGTTGACGTAGTCGACGCCCCCCTTGACCTGCAGATAGCGGTTGACCTGGCTCGTGATGTCGGCCCCGCCTGCCCAGGTGTTTGCCCAGGACGTGTCGCGGGCCCGGCTCACCTCGCCGCCGGTAATCATGCCGTACAACGTCGATGCCGACTGCTCCATCCACCCGAACGGCGATTCGTTCAACTCGAGGGATCCGACCTGGTGAACCGGCGACATGTCGCGGCGCCGGTCGGGCCGCGTGAAGTAGTCGGAATGCATGCGCTGGAGGCGTACCTCGTAGAACGTGTTCGCCCCCAGCGTGTGGGTCAGCGTGGCCCCGATCCGGTTCCGCTCCACGTCCATCAGCGACCGCGTGTCGTTGCCGAAGATCTGTAGGCCACCTCTTCCACTGAAGTAGCCGGCAGGCGCGATCGCATCGTTACCCAGCATTTGCGCCATTAGCGTCACGCGCGTATCCCATGGATACTGGGGCGTCTCGCCTCGATAGATCTCCGACCCGCCGAGGGAGGTGGGATGGATACCGACTTCCGTGTTATACATGCCTGTTACTACCAGCTTGAGCTGCGAGGCAAGGTTCGAGGTCAGCTTGATCTGGCCCGTCCGGTTCTGATAGGCATCTCGATTTTGCGGAACGATGTAGGCCGCCTGCGACTGGCGGTACGAAGCAAAAAAGCGCAGATCACCCAGCGGATCGCTGATGAGCGGCATGGGCCCGCCGAAACTGGCGTCCACCGTGTAGTCCGGATCATGCACGGCAACATCCTTGCGATGCTCCCAGAGAAACACTTCCTGGAGCTGTTCGGGCGTCAGGTCGTTATTGGGATCGTCGTCGCCGGCGAGCTGATCGGCGATGGCGTTCCAGCCGTCAAATTCCGGATACTGCCGCTGCGTAAAGGGATCCCACCCTGCCGAGGTGCCCTCGAACGCCACGTCGGGATCCAGGTACGGGCGCATCCAGAATGCGTCGGGGTCGTCGGGCAGAAAGCCGAAATGCTTCTTCTGAGGCGGCGCGTAGCGCACGAGCACGTCGGCCGTATAATAATCCCTCGGACCTTCGCGGGTGACCACGTTGATCAGACCGGAGCGTACGTTGCCGTATTCGGCGTTGAAGCCGCCGGACTGTACCTGAGCCTCCTGAATCGACGTAAAGCTGATGCCGGTGAAAGGCGTATTGTCGCGGCCGTCGGTCATCGAAAGCCCATCGACCATCATGTTGACCTCATCCATGGCGCTTCCCCGAATGCTGAGGCCCGGCTCCACGCCTGCCTGCAGGCCCACGACGTCCTCGAAGCTCGAGACCGGCATGTTTTCGATGCTTTCCGCACTCAAGTTCGCGACGTTGGCGGAGATATCCCGCTGTACGACAGGCGTCGTCGCCTGCACCACGACCTCGTCGAGCTCGGCCGCCTCCTCCTCGAGCGCGAAGTCGACCTCCGACGTCAGGTCAATGTTAACGCTTACACCCTCCGCCGTAACGGGCCTGAAGCCAACGAAGGAAGCGCGCACGTCATAGGTGCCGGGCGATACGTTCAGGATGTCGTAGTATCCATCCGCATCCGTGATGGCGCCCTGCTGGGTCCCCACGACAAGCACGTTCACGCCGGGCAGCGGCTCTCCGGTCGCCGCTTCGGTCACCTGGCCGGATATCTTTCCGGATTGACCCCAGGCATAGCTCGCCGGGAGCAGGAAGACAATCAGAGCAAGGAGCTTTGCTGACTTCATGGCTTTCGTCTTTCTTAGTGTAAATGAGTGTCCTGTCAGTGCGATGTCCGCACAACCTCTATCGCACGTGACAACCGACGTCCTCGACCGCACGTTTGCATTACCCCACCGGATTTTCTTCCGGGTTCCACTGGAGTAGTATCTCGCGGACACCTTCGAGGTGGGCTCGCATCTCTTTGGCGGCGAGCTCGTCATCCTTCGCCTCGATGGCTCTCAAAATGAGCTGGTGCTCGGCGAGGTCGTTGCGTTGGGAACTATAGATATTGAGGACTATTTCTTGTTCTCGTTGAAAGAGATTCGAGATGACCTCCAGAATCTGCGACAAGACGCTGTTTCCGGACGCCTCGGCGACCTGTCTGTGAAAGGCCATTTTCGTCGGCTTCCGTACCTCGTCGCCGCCCGAATTCAGCTCCGCTTCTTCGAGCAGCACCCCGCGCATCTGCTCGACGTCGTCTTCGGTGGCATGCTTGGCAGCCAGTGCGGCTGTCTTTGGCTCGATGGTGAGACGGGCCTCGATCAGATCCAGCAGCAGCTCCTTCGACGGCGCGCCATCGACGATGGGATTGCTGATCATTAGCGTGTCGGCGTTTTGCATCACATATATGCCCGATCCGTGCTCGATCGAGACGATCCCGATCGTCTCCAATTTTTTCAGCGCCTCCCGCAACGTGGCGTGTCCCACGCCGAAGCGGCTGGCCATCTCCGCGATGGACGGCAATCGGTCCCCGGGAACGAAGTCGCCGTCCTGGATGAGACGGTTGACCCGCCGCGCAAGTCCGTCGGAGAGCCGCTGCTTGGAGACTGGCTGAAAAGAGTCCTTCATTGATGAAGTCATATGATGACTTTATGATCGAGTGACCGCAAGAACGAAGACCTGAGAACGGTTGTCAAGGCACTTCGCGTTCGAGATTATTAAGATAGCGTGAATCGGAGGGCTGTCCGCAGCGCCTCCGATCCCGAAGCTGTCGCATCTGGGAGGCGCCGAAGAGGCTCGTTCTAACTGAGACGAATCACAACGCCAAGCCGATTATGAAACGCTTTGTAGGAATGGCGCCGCTGCTCTTCATCTTTTCCGCCTGTGCAACGACGTCGCTTCCGGATAGGAGCGAGGTAGAGCTGCCGAGCGCCGTGCCCTTCGACGGGGCGAACGTGATCCTGGTCGACGTCGGCGGCGACCCCGAGTCGATCCGGGAGCGGGTCGTGCAGTCGTTGCGCGTGGAGGGTTACGACATTACCCAGGCTACGTTGAACGAGGGCACCCTCGAAACCGAGCCGAAGGTGTTCGGATCGGGCACCCCTGGATCCGTCCGATACTTTGTTGATATGCCCCAAAGCGCTGAAGAACCGGTACGGCTCTACGGGAGGATCGTCCAGCAGGTCGTAGAGGATCGGAACTCGTTCATGCAGTTCCAGTCGTACGCCGTCACGCCGGGCGGACAACGGCTTTCCCTGTCATGGCAGGCCTGGAGGATGATGAATGATCTGGCCGGCGTCATGGGAGCCGGCGACCCACTGTACGACCACGACTAGTTGCCTCCCTACGATGGGCCCCCTTCGCGGAAGTGATCGTAACCCCCGCTCCCCAACGGAAAGGCCGTTCCGTCGGGCATCTTCAGCGTCACCTCCTGCTCGGCCGTAAAGCTGCCGATGACATTGAAGGATTCGTCGTCCATCTTCTCGAGGTCGTCTTTCGAGGCGGCGAAAAGCAGCTCGTAGTCTTCTCCTCCGAAGAGCGCGAACGTGTCGACGTCCTCTTCGAATTCGTCGGCGACCTGCCGCGTCTCGAGAGCCACCGGCACGGCGGCCACGTGCAGCTCGGCGCCGCAGCGGCTGTCGCGGCAGATATGATGAAGATCCGACGCCAGGCCGTCGGAGATGTCGATGAGCGCCTGAGGCTTGATGCCGCGCTCGGCCCAGTCGCGCACGACGTCGAGCCGGGCCCGGGGGACGAGCTGCCGCTGGATCACGTACTCATACTTCTCCAGATGCGGGGTAAACTCGTCGCGCCGCTCTTCGAGCTCCTTTCGCTGCTCCAGCAAGACCTTCAGGCCGGCGAAGGCGCCGCCCAGATCTCCGGTCACGCAGAGCACGTCGCCCGGCGCGGCACCCCGGCGGTAGGCGACGTCGCGCATCCGCGCCTCGCCGATGACGGTTACCGAGATGGTGAGCTGGTGGGCGGCCGACGTATCTCCGCCGACGATGGTCATCCCGTACCGCTCGCACGCCTGCCGCATGCCGCTGT
>CAZXHQ010000035.1:0-13970 GCA_964640145.1 uncultured Rhodothermales bacterium
CCCGTGCTGCCGCTCGGGGTCTGTTCCGACCATGCATAGCCGCTGCGGCCGACGATCTCGTCGTAGTTTTCCGCTTCCATCACCACGAGGCCTTCCGATTCTTCGAAGGCCGAAACCGATGTCGTACCGTCCATCGGGCGCAGCAGCGTGATGGCGCCCGAACCGCTGTAACTCGACACGTAGAGATGACCGTTGGACGTATTCTCGACCAGATCGAGCGGATCTGCGAACACCGAAAAGCCCTGAATGCCCAGCTCGTCCCCGTCGGGCGTGATGTTGCCTGTGGACGCATCCGGCGAGAGCACGATGATGTCGTCGCCCCCGCTGTAGCGGACGACCATGAGTTTGCCCTGGAGGGCCCCGTCGAAAACGGGGCTCTTATACTCGATGACACCGTTCGGTGATACGTTGCGGCCGAAGTTGTAGGCATAACCGGGCCACTTCACATCCGGCTCGACGCCGACGGGATAGCGGTCGACCTGCGCCAGATCCTCCGAGGACGTCGGATTGCCGCCGTTCAGCGCGTACTCTCCACGAGTCGGATTGGGATGGCCGTAGTAGCGGTATTCCCACGTACCGTCGGCATTCGGAGGCGGAACCCGGAAGAGGAAGTCGTCCTGGGTCTCGACGCTGTCGATGGCCGGTACGTCCGGACCGCTGTAGGCCGTGCCGTCCGGTCGAATGGTGCCGTCCACGCTCGCAGGGGCGTTGCCTCCGGCGGCGGATCCGTTCGTCGGCACGTACAGGTAGCCGTTGGAGTGCCAGACCAGATCGTAGGCGTTGCGGATGCCCGTGGCAAAGAGCTTCACCGGTGCACTGGCCGCATACGGATCGAAGGTCCCGCCGTCTTCGGTCTTCACGTCCAGTGGAAGGACCCCCGAGGCATCCAGGGCCTCGAGATCGACGCGAAGGACGGCGGCATTGAGCTTGCGCTCGGGCCGATTGCCCCAGGCGTTATCCGCGTCGCCCATGGCCGTATTGCTGCCCTGGAGGACGTACAGCGCGCCGTCGGGTCCGAACGCGACGCCGTTCGTAACGTGATCTCGAATCGAGCGGGGCAGGTTGACGAGGTAGTGCTGGACCGTGCCCAGATCGGGACCACTGAGCCGGGTAAGTTTTCCGCCCCAGTCGTCCATCCCGTTGAAACCGAACGTCGTGTGCGTGACCCAGACGACGAGGTCGTCGGCCGTCGCAGACGGATCGAAGGCGATTCCGACCGCCAGGCGCTTCCCGCCCTCCGCATCTCGAAGCGAGTTGATCGTCTGCAGATTGGCCAGGGTCCCGTCGACCAGGATGTCCCATCGCTTGATATAGCCGTCGTACGTGGTCGCATAAAGCTTCCCGTCGGGGCCGATCGCCATAGAGGTATGCTTGCCGTCCGCATTCGACAGCGCCACCTTTTCAAATTCAATCTCGGAACTTGACTCGCCGGTCGGCAGCGAGCCGGTCGTGAAAGTCATCATAAAGGGCTCGAAGGCAGCCCCGGCGAGGTCCTTCAAGCCGTCGGTAACTTCGAACGTATAGGGCGTGTTGGCGGCCAGCAGCGAGGTGGGCTGCAGAACGATGGCGTCGCCGCCGCCGCTGGTGTTGAGATTGGCCTCGACCGGGGATCCGGGACTGCCGGAGACGTACAGGCGCACGGTGGCGGCCGTGAGCGTCGATTCGTCGATCCCCTGTCCCTCGTTCGGAAGCGAAACGTCTGCGGCCACAAAGACGTCGCGCGACACCTCTACGTCGCCGTCCGCTGGAGACGTGCCCGTCACGGTCGGCTGCTCCAGGGTAGATGCTTCTACCGTAATGGAGGTCGCGGCCGAATCGGAGGCGCCGCCGTCGTCGGTGACTACGAGCACGGCCGTGTACGTGCCCCCGCCCGAATAGGTATGGCTGGTCGTGACGCCGCTGCCCGTATTGCCGTCCCCAAAATCCCAGACGTACGTGTCTATCGTACCGTCGCTGTCGGTCGAGGCCGACGCGTCGAAGGCGACGTCGAGTGGTGCCGGTCCCTCAGCCGGGCTCGCCGTGAAGCTCGCCGTCGGAGGGTCATTTGCCGCCGGCGTTCCGATGATCGATCCTTCCTGGAAGGCCAGGAATCCAACCGTCTCGGTGACGTGATTCGTTTCCGAGTTGGCGGATTGTTCTTCCTCGACTTTTACTTCGACGCCGGCGGCGCTCAGTGCCCGAAAGCGCATTCCCGCCACGTCGGGCCCGTCGACCGACTGCATCGCGGTCACGAAGGCAGGAGCCGAGGCGAATGAGGCGGTAAATGAGATCGGATACCAGTTCTGGTCTACGGCGTTGGGAATCCTGCCGAGCTCGTACGGTCCGCCGCTCGTGCTTCCGGTACCGGGTTCCGCGCCGATCCACGCAACCGTCTCTTCCGGATGCGAGGGATCCGCCTGCTCCCCCTGCAGGAAGACGGTGAAACCTGACGTCGAGATATCCTGCTGGCGCGTGACGACCGCCCGCTCGTCATTGGTCGAGACCGTCTGGCTTGTCACGACGGGGGCGCCCGCGAAATCTTGATGGAAGGCAATCGTAGACGAGGTGGAGCTGACGGACGCATGTCCGGCCTGCACGAGACGACCGTCCTCCAGCAGGTGGGTCCCCGCCTCCAGCACGACGTAGCACAGCGTCTCTTCAGTATGTGCCCCGTCGAGGTAGTCCCATTCGTCGATCTGAAATTCGAAATCCGAGGTCGTCACCCCGCGCACCCGTACGGTCGACGGTTGCACTCCGTTAAACGAGAGTCCCTGCATGACGACGACCGGATCGACGTACGCATTCGCGAAGCTTTGTAGATGCCACTGCGTCGAGCCGGACTGCGCGGCTTCGACGCACTGCGCTTCCCCGATCGCCTCGGCATCCGGACTCAGGACGGAGATGACCTCCGACGCGGTCCCGGTAGCACCCTCATCGTCCGTCACCGTAAGGATAGCCGTGTAAGAGCCGGCGGCATACGTGTGGTTTACGGACACGCCCGTATCGACCGTCCCATCCCCGAAATCCCACTCATAGCTGACGATGCTGCCGTCGGGGTCGGCAGACGCCGAGGCGTCGAACGTGACCGTGAGGGGCTCCTCGCCCGAAGTCGGCGACGCGGTAAAGGCGGCGTCCGGCGGCAGGTTGGAGATCGGCACGCCCCGGTACGTCTGATCGGCATTGTTGCCTGCGGAATAGTACAGTTCGCCGGCAAGCGACCCTGCTATGCCGGATACTCGATTGGCAGGCAGTGAGGTGAGCTCGACCCACGTGTTGGCAACCGGATCGTACGCGTCGACTCGGCTGAGCGGGCTGCCGTGAGCCTGCTCGCCGCCGAGAGCGACGATGCGTCCGCCATTCACGATCGTAGCATGATGACTCCGCGCGAGCGGGAGAACTTCGAGCGCCTTCCAGGCGTCGGTTGCGGGATCGTAGGCATGCACGGACGCCTGGGTGACCAGATCGTCGTCGTGCCCGTGCTGCCCTCCGATCGCGAAGATCCGGCCGTCCACAACGGCCGATCCCATATGATGCCTCGGGTTAGGAAGCGCTGCAGCCGTCGCCCAGCCGTTCGCCGTGGCCGATAGATCGAGTACGTAATGATCGCCGACGTCCAGCGTCCGCGCCTTGTTCGTGCCGCCGAAAAAATGCAGCTTCCCGTCGAGATGCTCCAGGCGACCGGCCGCGCGGTCGACCGGCAGGTCCGGAAGCCGCGAATACGTGTCGCTCCCGACGTCATAGTGGTAGACTTCTCTGGTGCCGAAAATCTGACCGGTATTGTCGGCGTTTGCGATGTAGCCCCCTGCCATGTAGATCAGCGTGCCGTCCGTCGTGAACCCGGCGTGCGTCACGCCGCCGCCGTTCGTATGCGGCAGATCCTTGATGGACGTCCAGGTATCGGCCTCGGGATCATATACGTAGGCACGTTTCGTCGGCGTGCAGCACGTCTTCTGGCTGTCGAAGCCTCCGAAGGAATAAAGCTTGCCGTTCACGACGACGCCTTGCGCTTCCGAGACGTCAAACGGCTGTGATGCGACCTGGCCCCAGTCGATTCCTACGAAGCCGGAGGCGCTCGCCGACCGGGTAGCCGTCGCCGCCGACGACCACGGTGATTCGCTGCCGCCTTCGTCGACCGCCGTGACCCGGTAGTAGTGAAGGAGGCCCGCCGGAACGGCGGCGTCGTCATAGTCGGAGGTGGAGACGAGCTCGTCATTCACCCGAACGTAGGGGCCGGCTTCCTCTTCGCTTCGGTAGACGTTGTATCCCGCCAGGTCTGTGTCCGTGTTGTCCGCCCAGTCGAGACCGACCGAAAACGACAGATCGGAGGCCGTCAGACCCGTCGGAGCCTCGGGCGCCACGTCTCCCCCGTCTTCCGGCGATATATTGGTTATGATGTAGCCGTTGTCGTTGTAATCGTAGTTCACCCCGGCATAATCCATGAACAGGAGGTACGTGTCCGGAATCACGTTCCCTTCTCTGTCCATGGCGGACCAGAACCGAACGTGGTGGCCGCAGTCGTCGACCGTTTCACCCTCGCAGCCGTTGTCGAGATCGATCTGACCGTCATTCAGCAGGGGATCGCTCCATTCTCCGTCGACCTTGAACCCGAAGACGCCGTCCGCCGTGGTCGTGGAAGGCGAGAAGCTGCGTTTCGCGAGCGACTCGAGGTTGCTTCGGCGCGGGAGGAAGGTCTGGGCATCCTCGGAGTAGTGCGTAAAGATGGTCGTGGTGGACGTGCTGCCCTTATAGTGCCAGAAGATGCGCGCATCGTCCGGGTAGGTGTGGAACGCGGCGATCTGGTGGACGGTGACCGGGCTGCTCGTATCCGCGCGTCTCCAATATGGAGATAGAATCTCGTCGCCGACCGCCTGGATCGTACCGGCGTTGCTGAGTTTCTGGCCGTCTCCCGAGATCACCACGTCGTATCCAAAAGCCTCGACGATCTGATCGAGGCTCGGTTCTCTGCCCCCCTCCGACACGTTCTGCCACCAGCCGCCGAGCTCGACGACGGTGGTCGGTTCGTCGGCATCGTTGGAGGTGATCTCGAGGACGGCGTGATGTGTACGGTGATTGTCCGCCGTGTTGCTCGCCCTGAAGCGGATTACGATATCGGAGAAACTGCCCGGCGCAATGACGTCCGGGAGGTCCGGTGAGGATTCCACCACCCAGTTGACCGCGTCGGGTCCGCCCAGCGTCAGATCCGAAATTTCCAGGTCGCCCGGACCGAGATTGTGAATGCGCAGCGTCACGCGTTCGTGCACGCCATTGGGCGGCGGACTGGAAAGGCTGCCGATCCGGCTGAAGGCGAGGCGGTCCGGATAGGGCACGCCGTCAAGATTCTCGACTTCGATTTCCTGGGCGTGCGCCGCCGATGCAGCGAGAACGAGCGCAGCCAAGAGCGGAACGATCCGCCTGAACGTAAGATTCTTCATGAACTCATCTAGGCCGGGGATGGCTTCCTGGTGAGATCGTCAATGCCAAGAGGAATTGGTCGCACGCAAGCCCGCGTGCTCCGCTCTCTCTGGATGTGACTGGTTTGTAGAGAGGTCGTTACATTAACCGGATTTTCCAGAAACACACCCGGAAAATGTTACGGTTCTGTGGGGCGTCCGCGCTTGCGAGACGATCGATTGTCGACGTGTTTTCCGCACGAGTCACGGCATGCGAGGACTTACCCTAAAGCTTCCGCATGGCCCTTCCCCCACCCTCGGAACACCGCTAAAGAAACATGGCTCTCCCGGTACCCGAACGTAGCTACTATGAGATCGACGCTCCGGCAACGGAGGAGCGGAAGGCGGCCGAGCGTCCCGTTCATCGCGACATCCTTGACGTGCGCGTCCACGCCACGAGCTACGAGGAGGCGACGCGGCTCGTGGTCGGCTGGGCGAAAAACGGCGAGTCGCGGTACGTCTGCATCACGAGCGTGCACGGGGTAATCGAGTCGCAGGATAGACCGGAGTTCAAGCGCATTCAGAATGAAGCGGACCTGGTCACGCCGGACGGGATGCCGCTGGTCTGGGCGCTGCGGCGGCTGGGCATTTCCACCGCAAGCCGGGTCTACGGACCGACCCTGACGCTTCACATGGCCCGGGCGGCGGCGGAGGGCGGCATTCCGATTGGTTTATATGGCGGCACCCCGAACAGCCTCGATGATTTCGCCGAATTTCTTCGGTCCCGGTTTCCCGACATTCAGGTCGTTTGCGCCATTTCACCCCCGTTCAGACCGCTGACGGATGACGAAGACCGGCGTTATACGGACGAGATTTGCGCATCGGGTGCTCGAATCGTGCTCGTGGGTATCGGATGTCCCAAACAGGAGATCTGGATGGCGGCGCACCGGGGTAGAATTCCCGCTGTTATGATCGGCGTAGGGGCCGCCTTCGACTTCCACTCGGGCCGCGTCCCGCAGGCGCCCGCCTGGCTGCAACGGTCAGGGCTGGAATGGTGTTTTCGCCTGGCCATGGAGCCGCGCCGGCTCTGGCGGCGCTACCGCGTCATCGTGCCGCGGTTTATCGGGCTATTTGCCTCGCAGCTCATCGCGGCGCGTCTGCTCCCGGTCGCTCGTTATCGCAAGAGCGATCGCTAAGTACATCAATTCGCAAATACATTAACATATGAGTGCCGCTGCTTCGCATCGACCTCATATTCGTAATCGTACTTACCCAATTATGTACGACGGCATCGACACGTGTATTATCAGCAAGTTACCAATCAATAGGAGGAGGATGTAGGATGAGCAGTAGGAAGGTTCTTGTAACGGGAGCGGGCGGGTTCATCGGCCACCATCTGGTGGCGGATTTGAAGAAGAGAGGCTACTGGGTTCGCGGCGTAGACATCGAGCCGCCGGAGTTCGAGAACACGCATGCGGACGAATTGCTCTTGCTCGATCTGCGACGTTCCGAGAATGCCATTCGGGCTGCGGAAGGGATGGACGAAGTCTATGCGCTGGCGGCGGACATGGGCGGCATGGGGTTCATCTCCAGGTATCATGCGCAGATTTTGCACAATAACCTCCTGATCAGCACGCACACGCTCGAGGCGGCTCGCTCCTGCGGCGTCCAGCGCTACCTCTACACCTCCTCCGCCTGCATCTATCCCGAATACAAACAAACGGAGGCGAACGTCACGCCGCTGAAAGAAGACGATGCGTATCCCGCCGAGCCGCAGGATGCGTACGGATGGGAGAAGCTGGTCTCGGAGCGTCTTTGCATGCATTACCGCGACGAATATGGGATGGAGACGCGCGTGGTCCGCTTCCACAACATCTTCGGCCCCCTCGGCACGTGGGAGGGCGGCCGTGAGAAAGCGCCGGCGGCCATGTGCCGCAAGGTAGCTCTCGCGAAGCTCACCGGCGATCCCGTCGTGGAGATCTGGGGGGATGGGGAACAGACCCGCTCATTCTGCTACATCGACGATTGCGTGGAAGGGCTCTACCGGCTGATGGCTTCCGATCATTCCGAACCTCTGAATCTCGGCCAGGACAGAATGGTCACGATCAATCAGCTGGTCGACATCATCGCCGACGTCGCCGGTGTCGACGTCGTCAAGAAACATGTCGACGGTCCCCAGGGGGTACGCGGCCGCAATTCCGACAATACGCGCCTCCGCGAAGTGCTCGACTGGGAGCCGGAGATTTCGCTCGAGGACGGACTGCGCCGCACCTATGATTGGATCGAGAGCCAGGTGGCCGCCAAACTGGAAGGCGAACCCCAGCTTCAGATGAGAGCATAGAGGACGTCTCGAGCGCTCTGCCCTGTCCGATATCTGGCTGGTCGGCCGGCGGTGGAGCACCGACACTACGCATGTGCCGTCGACGCTCCAGCCTGGCGGAGCTTTTCTAGTTCCGAACATACATTCGCGTCGCATGACCTACATCCCGACTCCGAGGCGAACAGGCCTCGGGTGGTTCCTGAAGATCTCTTCGCAAGAAGTACCCGGTCCCGATCACCGCCTCCGGCACTTCTTCCCAACTACGTCGCAGCCTGCACCTCAGCGCTCCGTGGTTCGCGCGTATGGCCGCCCAGACGTGGTCCCGCTCAGCGCCGGGAGGACATCTTTCGAGCCGCCGGCGTGCGCCGATGGCGCAGAACAATTGCTCCCCTGGCGCAGAATATCGAACTGCAGTTTGAGTAAGTTCTCTGAGATAATGCGTTTTGCGCATGGAGGCGTTGTTTCATTATGAGCGGAATGGTGGGCATGTACGGGCTGGACGGGAAACCCGTGTCATCACAGGAGCTGGAGACGATGGCCGACGCGATCGCGCATCGCGGCCCTGACGGCACCGGCTTCTGGATGGACGGTGCCGTCGGCGTGGGCTGCCAGATGCTCTACACGACCCCGGAATCCCGCCACGAAAGCCTGCCGCACGTCTCTGAGGACGCAACCCTTGTCCTCACGGCCGATGCGCGGCTCGACAACCGCGAGGAGCTGATAGGACGGCTCGAACCCCCGGTGCGCCGGGACCGGCCCGTCACCGACGGAGAGCTGATCCTGGCGGCCTACCGGAAGTGGGGCGCAGCGTGCGCAGAGCACCTGCTGGGGGATTTTGCATTCGCGCTCTGGGACCGCGTGAACCGACGCCTCGTCTGCGCCCGCGATCCCTTCGGCGTCAGGCCCTTCTACTACTATTTCGAGCCCGGTCGCAGATTTGTTTTCGCCTCCGAAATCAAGTGCTTGATGGGCGTGCGGAACGTTCCGGACGCTCTGAATGAGGTCGAGATCGGACGGCGCTTCTATCTCCCTCTGGCCGTAGACGCCTCGTCCACGTGCTACCAGCATATACACGCGCTCGATCCGGCGCACGTACTTACGGTCGACCGAAGCGGTATCTCAAAACACCGATACTGGGATTTCGACCCCGACCGGGAAATCGTTCTCGGCTCCGACGACGAGTACGCCGAGGCGTTCCGGGAACTGTTCGTTCGAGCCGTTCATGCCCGGATTCGGAGCGCGTTCCCGGTCGGTACGATGCTCAGCGGCGGCTTGGACTCCTCCTCCATAACCTGCGCGGCGGCCGCAAAGAAAGACCGCCCCGTCATGCATACCTTCTCGGCCGTATTTGACGACGTTCCTGCTTCCGACGAGCAGCCGTTTATCGAGTCGGTGCTGCAGATGTACCCGGGCCTCTCCTCCCACTTCCTGTACGCCGATGCCGTCGACCCCACCGCCGACCTTTCGGACATCCAGTACGGCCAGGAAGGACCGACGATCGGAAACGTCTACGTGAACTGGCACGCCTACCGAATGGCGGGCGCCAATGGCGTGCGCGTCGTCCTGGACGGTTTCGATGGGGACAACGTCGTCTCACATGGCCTCGGCTATTTGTCCGAGCTCGCGCATGCGCGTCGCTTCTTCAAGCTGTCCGTCGAGGTTCGTGCCTATGCCATGGCGATCGGAGAGCCGTGGGGCCCGGCCGTGCGTGCCTGGCTCGCCAAATATCTGTTCGCGCCCATGCTTCGGAAGGCGGGGCTCCGCCTTCCCGGACGACGCGGATCGTCTCTCCGGCTTCCCACTGATTCCTCACCGGACGTGCCCGCCTGGGCCGCCGGGCTGAATCCCGATTTCGCAGCGCGGCTCGCCCCGCACCTCGATCGATCGGCAGCGGCAAGAAGCCAGCGCGAGGACCAGATTCGCGCTCTGCGCCGCGCCGTGGGACACGGCGTATGCGAGGGTCTCAATAAAAGCGGCGCGGCCTTCGGCGTCGAGCCGACCTTCCCGTTCTTCGATCGACCGCTCGTGGAATTCTGCCTGGCGCTGCCGCCGGAGCAGAAGCTGAGGCAGGGATTGACGCGTCTCGTACTCCGCAACGGAATGCGAGGGATCTTGCCCGCCACCGTTCGCCTGCGACGCGATAAATCGAACCTGGAGCACGGGCTCATCCACGGAGTGCGTACGTTTGCTCTGGACGAGATTGGCGCCGTGATCGGGCGGAAGGACGCACGCCTGGACCGGTTCGTAGACCGTGCTTCCCTGCAAAGTATATTCGAGAATTTCCTCAACGAACGAGAGAGTATCCGCGAGCGCACCTTTCTCCTGAATGCGTTCGCGCTCGGTTCCTGGTTACAGCGCGAAAGCTCGAGTCGATATGCGGTCTCGACCGCGACTCGATCTCGTGCGGTGTAACCCATCCCTTCCCGACCGGATAGGTCGGGAATCACCGCAACCCAACACTAACCAATTGGAGGTGCCTATGACCGACAAGAAAGCGTATCCTGTGCCGAAGCTAGTATATCACGGCGCAGTGATGGAGCTGACCAGGAACGGCACGGCCGCTAACGCGGATGTGCCACAGGGTCCCGATAACACGGCGCACCCTGTCAACGGCCTGAGTTAGCGCCGCTAGGAGATGAGCTGCGGGAGAGCCCCCGGCCTCGCCGGAAGGGCTCTCCCCGCCGTCTCCGCCTCGAACTCATAATCCATATCAGCAGGATGTATCGTTACCGGTTGTTCGATCTTAATATTGCGTCGTCCGTACGGATGCCGTCGCTGCCGTCAGGAGGGCGCGATGCGGATATCGTCGTGCGCCGGGACGCACTGGAAGCGCCGGATGACGTAGAGATGCGAAATCCCCCATTCGCCTGGTCCGCAGGCGGTGACGTCTTTCTGTACTGGAAGGACTTCATCTCCGTGCGTATCCGAGACGGGCGCGAAATCGTGGTATCGCCCGCTGAGGGCGTAGAAGATTCTCTGGTCGTGCAGGCGATACAGGGCGCCGCCCTGGGAATAGCCCTGCACCAGCGCGGTCTGTTCACGCTGCACGCCAGCGCCGTGGCCGTCAACGGAGGCGTCGTAGCCTTCGCCGCCGGCAAGGGTGCGGGCAAGTCTACGATCGCAGCGGCCCTTCATGCCCGCGGATATCCCATCGTTACCGACGACGTGCTTGCCATCGAGATCGGAGAAGGCGGTCTGGACGTGCTGCCGGGAGTCCCCCATCTCAAGCTTTACCCGGACTCATTCGAGGCCTCCCTGAGAGAGCGTGCGGAAGATTTTCCCAAAATATCCGCCCTGGGCACCAAACGCGTCCGCACCCGCACGCGGGGCCACCAGGCGAGCGCTCTGCCGCCCCGGTGTATCTACACGCTGGGCGACTCCACGAGCCATGACCCGTCCGTCTCTATCGAGCCGCTCTCCCAGAGCGACGCCTGCATCGAGCTGGTTCGCCATTCCTATGCCCTGCGGTTCCTGCACGAGGCCGCGAGCGGCGACCACCTCAGCCAGTGCGTCGACATCGTGCGACACGTCCCCGTTCGCCGTATCAGGCGCGAGCGCAGGCTCCCGCACCTTTCGGACCTGGTACGCATCATCGAGGACGATCTCATCAGCCTGCCCCCCCGCAAAGCGGCCGTTCAGTAACGGACACGTTCTGGCCGAACGGCCGGACCGACGGCGGGTAACCGCACTGACGCCAGGTATAGTATGCTCTCGATGTTCAACAATCAGCGCGCGGATCAAGCGGCGATCAAGGTCGACAAGACGGCCAGGCGCCTCTCGTACGTACTTCGCTCCCTCCGCATTATCTGGACCGCCGCGCGCGGATGGACGTCCGTCTGGGTCGTTGCGCTCGTCATCCAGGGTATCCTTCCGGCCGCCACCGTATACCTCACGAAGGTCCTCGTCGACAGCGTAGCGGCAGCCATTGGAGCGGGCTTCACGTGGGAGGTCATCACGCCGGTGCTGATTCCGGCCGGCCTGATGGCTGCGGTGATGCTGCTGACGCAGGTACTGGGCGGAATGCTGAACTGGATTCGGACGGCCCAGGCCGAGCTGGTTCAGGACCACATCAAAGCGCTGATTCACCGCCAGGCAGCCGCGGTCGATCTCGAGTTCTACGAGACGCCCGACTACTTCGATCATCTGGCCAGGGCAAACGGGCAGGCGGACAGCCGCTCGCTTTCCATACTGCAGAACCTCGGCGCGGTGGTCCAGAACACCCTGACCCTCATGTCGATTTCCCTGCTCCTTATCCCCTACAGCATCTGGCTGCCGCTGGTGCTGCTGGTGAGTACCCTCCCGGCGCTCGGCATCGTGGTGAAGCATAGCCGCCTCCATCACGCATGGTGGAAACGCACCACGGAGAAGCGTCGTTGGGCAGAATACTTCGACCAGGTGCTGACTTTTCGGTTCGCCGCTGCCGAATTACGGATTTTCAACCTCAACCGATTCTTCCGCGAGTCCTACTCGGCGGCGCGGAAGGAGCTGCGCGAGAGCCGCCTCGACCTCATGAAGCGGCAGGAGATCGCAAATCTGGGTGCGGCCGCCATCGCGTTTCTCGTCACCGCCGGCACGATGGCGTGGATGGTCTGGAGAGCCGTTCGGGGCCTGGCCACGCTGGGCGACCTGGCGCTCTTCTACTCGGCATTCCACCAGGGACAGGCCCTCATGCGCACGCTGCTCCGAAGCATGGGGCAGCTCTACGCCGACAGCCTGTTTCTCGAACACCTCTTTACGTTCCTGGAACTCGAGCCACAGGTGCATAACGCGCCCGATCCGCTTCCGGCGCCGGACAAAGTCCGCAGAGGTATCGAGATCGAAGACGTCTACTTCCGCTATCCGGGCAGCGAGCATCTGGCGCTTCGCGGCCTGACGATGAGCATTCCCGCGGGGAGGACCGTCGCGGTGGTGGGGCCCAACGGCGGGGGGAAAAGCACACTGCTCAAGCTGCTCTGCCGGTTCTACGACCCGGTCGAGGGATGTGTGCGGCTCGACGGGGTGGATATTCGCCGCTTCGACATCGACGATCTGTGGCGTCACATCTCCGTGCTGTTTCAGACGTACGTCAATTATGCCGGCACCATATCCGAAAGCATTCGGATGAGCGATATGTACGACGACGTCGATCCCGAACGACTGCGCGCCGCGGCGAGGACGGCCGGCGCCGTCGAGGTCGTCGACGCGCTGGACCGCGGCTACGAGACCATCCTGGGCAAGCAGTTCAAGAACGGCGTAGATCTGAGCGAAGGGCAGTTTCAGCGGCTCGCCCTCGCGCGCACGTTTTATCGGCAGGCACCGATCGTCCTGCTCGACGAGCCCACAAGTTATATGGATTCCTGGGCCGAAGCGCTCTGGCTCGACCGTTTTTTGCGCTTCGTGGAAGACAGGACGGCCGTCGTCGTCACGCACCGGTTCACGACCGCGATGCGCGCCGATCTCATCTACGTGATGGATGAAGGCCGCGTCGTCGAGTCAGGGAGCCATGCCGATCTGGTCGAGCGTGGGGGACTCTACGCCGCATCCTGGTTGTCTCAGATTCAAGCGCGCGACGACAGGCCCTCCGCGTTCGAGAAAGTCCCCCGTGCGTAGCCCTCGGCCGCCGCGACGAATACCTGCCGCGATCCTTCACGCCTGCTAATTTCCACCTGACCACACATTCGATCATGCCTGACCGCCCCTTTCGTACCAATCCAGACGTCGTTGCAACCCCGCTCGAGGACGGCGATACGGTCCTGTTAGACCTTACGAAGCGCCGTTATTATACGCTCAACGAGACCGGAACGCTGATATGGCAAATGGTCGAGGACGGCGCTGCGCTTTCCGACATCGTGACTGCCATCACGGCGGAATGGGACGTCAGCACCGAAGACGCCAGGAGCTCCGTCCAGGATCTGCTCGGCGATCTCGAGAAGCAGGGCCTCGTCGAACATGTGCGGGCGAACGGGCAGGAGTGAATGGGACGTTCACTCGCCACGATGTCCGTCACGTCTGGCGCTGCCGGCCCCCTACCTTAGGCGTATCGGCTACGGGCGGCTTCCCTCAGACACCTCGTCGATGAGCCCCTCTGCCCGAAACTCGCCGAGAAGCCTCGAGACGTGCTCTCGCGCCTCTTCCTCGCTCACCTCATACTCGGAGGCGAGCGCCGCGGCGATTTCGGAGACCCGGCCGTCGTCGCCGAGAAGCTGCCAGATGCGAGTTCCGGTCGCGTTCAGCGAGTAATACCGGCGGCTGTTCACGTCCAGCAGGACGGATTCCGAATCTTTGAGCGTGGTCGCGACGAC
>CAZXHQ010000036.1:0-13712 GCA_964640145.1 uncultured Rhodothermales bacterium
CGGAATGATCCATTAACGGACGACGATACGAACGTGGACAAGCAAGAACTGATAGACGGGTTGAATACCGACCTGGCGCACGAGTACCAGGCCGTGCTCATGTACAATACGTACGCCGCGATGGCGTCGGGCATCCACCGGCCGATCTTGAAGACGTTCTTCGAGTCGGAGATTGCGGACGAGCTCCAGCACGCGGCGTTTCTGGCCAATAAAATTACCGCGCTCGGCGGGAGGCCGACCACCGCCGCGGCACCGCTGGACGTCGTGGACGACTCACGCGGAATGCTGGAGCAGGTGCAGAAGGCGGAGGCGGACAC
The DNA here is from genome assembly GCA_964640145.1 of uncultured Rhodothermales bacterium. Taxonomy (GTDB): domain Bacteria; phylum Bacteroidota; class Rhodothermia; order Rhodothermales; family VXPQ01; genus CAZXHQ01. The sequence continues at coordinate 318 of CAZXHQ010000036.1, forward strand.
CATCAAGCGCTACGTCGAACGGCGCAGGCAGGCAGAAGCATACGAGGACTACGGTCTCGCGGCCGATCTGGACGAGATCATCAGCGACGAAACCGAGCACAAGGAGGAGACCGAGAAGCTGCTCCGGAATCTGGGGGAGGAGCCGGGCCGGTCCCTGTAACGCGGACGACATGCCATTGCGAAGAGCGAGCGTGTTGCATCCGTTCGCTGCGTTCGCTTCGGTCGAAAAAGAAGGGGATCAGAGAGAGATACCGAGACGGTCCAGTAGCGTGCCGCTCAGCTGGAGCAGCTCCGTTTGCGCCCGCGCCGCTTCGAACAGCGCCGTAATGGAGCGAAGCTCCGCCGACGTGAAGGCGATCTGGACCTCACGCAGCTCAACCGAGGTGATCGTGCCGACCCGGAACTGCTCGAGGGCCACCTCCACGTTGAAGGCAGCCAGCGTCACGTTGTCACTTTCCAGATCCGCGAGCTGCAGGCTGTTCTGATAGTTCTGGTAGGCGGTCTCGAGCCGCGTAGCGACCGTCGTGTGCGTCTCGTCGAGCGCAAGCTGGCTGTTGCGCACCCGCAGCGCGGCGTTCTCCACGCGGCGCTTGCGGTTGAATCCGTCGAAGATGTTCCACGTCGCCGTCACGCCGTAATTGAGCCCGGGCGCTCGACCGGACGGCAGGCCGAGTTCCGACGTAAGGTCATTGAACGAGTAGCCGGCGGTGAGTCCCACGGACGGCAGGAAGCCGGCCCGCGCCTCGGAGCGCGCATATTCGGCCGTTTCTCGGGCCTGCTGCGCTAAGGCCAGGGTCCGGTTGCCGGAAAACGCGGCGGGAGACAGCTCCTCGAGCACGAGCGTTCGGTCCAGGCGAATCGTGTCTTCGACTTGAAAGGACAGGTCGCCGCTTCGTCCGAGAAGCTGATTGAAGGAGGCGCGCGCGTCGACGAGGGAGATTTCACGCCGAAGCTGCCCGGCGCGGTCCGCGTTCAGATCCACCTGTGCACGTCGAACCTCAAGCTCGGAGGCGGAGCCCAGATCTCGCCTCAGCTCGGCGATTCGGAGACGTTCCTCCGAGATGGCGACCGCCTCGCGCTGTACGTCTACCTGTTCCTGCTGGCGAACAAGATCATAGTAGGCGTTCACGACGTCGGCCAGCGCAAACTCCGTCGTGCGCCCGGCCCGGAGCTCGGCCTGCAGGAGCTCTGAGCCCAGACGTCGGTACGTCGCGAACCGGGCGCCGCCGTCGAAGATCGTCGTCTGGAGGTTCATGGACAGGTCTACCGTATGGGCGGCGCCGAAAACAGCCTGGCTGCCCGAGACCTGTCCGAACGACGTTCGACTCTCCTGGGCTCTCACGTTCAAGCTGGGAAGAAAGCCGGCGTGGCCGAGCGAATAGTCGTTCTCGGCCATCTGCACGTCGTTGCGCGCCGTGCGTACGGCATAGTTGTTCTCGGCGGCAATGTGGATCGCCTCACGAAGCGTGAGCGCGTTCGGCGCCGTCTCGTCGTCTTGCGACCACGCCGGGCCGGCAAGCAAGAACGTGGTCAGCAGCAGACCGATCAAGCGTATCATATGGCGGCCGTGTCGGCGGTTTGAACGTCAAGGGTCGATCCGTAGCCGTTGCCTTCCTGCGCGAACACAGGCTTTGCGCGGCGGCTCGTCAGGTACGTATACATGACCGGGATGACGTAGAGCGTGAAAAGCGTGCCTACGATGAGCCCGCCGATGACGGCGATCCCCATCGGCTTGCGGCTTTCGGCTCCGGCGCCCAGTGCGGCGGCAATGGGCAGAATGCCGAGGATGGTCGAGAACGTCGTCATCAGAATCGGACGGAACCGAGCCGCCGCGGCGTCGCGCGCGGCGGCGACGATGTCGAGCCCCGCTGCACGCCGCTGGTTGGCGAATTCGACGATGAGGATGGCGTTCTTCGTCACGAGCCCGATCAGCATCACGATGCCGATCTGGCTGAAGATGTTGAGCGTCTGGTCGAAGTACCAGAGGAAGAGCAGCGCGCCGGCGAGGGCGAGGGGGACGGACAGAAGAATCGTGAACGGATCGCGGAAGCTCTCGAACTGAGCGGCGAGCACGAGATAGATCAGCACGATCGCCAGGATGAAGACGAACATGATCCCTCCCGAGCTCTCCTGATAGTCGCGCGAAGCGCCGGCGAGGGAGGTCGCAAACGACGCATCGAGTACGTCGGCCGCGATGCGGTCCATCGCGTCGATACCCTCCTGCACGGTGTAACCGGGGTTGAGCTGCGCAGACACGGTCGCCGAGACGTACCGGTTGAACCGGAAGAGCTGCGGCGGACTGCTCTCTTCCGTCACGGTGACGAGGTTGTCGAGAACCACCGCTTCGCCGGTGTGTGCTCGCACGTAGAGGCTCCGCAGGTCGAGCGTCTCGCTGCGCTGCGCCCGGTCGACCTGACCGATCACCTGGTACTGCTGCCCGTTGCGGATGAAGTAGCCGATACGCTGCTCGCTGAGGGCAAGCTGAAGCGTCTGGGCGACGTCGAGCACGGAAACGCCCATGCTCTCGGCGCGATCTCGGTCGATATTGACGCGCAGCTCGGGCTTGTTGAACTTGAGGTTCACGTCCGTGAATGCAAAGGCGGGATCCTGGCTGGCCGCCTCCATGAAGGGAGGAATCGCTTCCTTCAGCCGCTGGATATTCGGAGCCTGGAGTACGTACTGGACGGGGAGGCCGCCGAAGCGTCCGACCGAGATCGTCTCTTCCTGGGAGACGAAGACGCGTGAGCCGGGGAGCCCGGCGACGCGCTGCATGACACCGTCTACGATCTGCTGCTGGGAGCGTTCTCGTTGGGAGGGATCATTGAGGATGACGAACGCAAAGCCGGAGTTCACCGAGCCGGAGGCGGAGAAGCCCGGCGACGTCACCGAGATGACGGCATCCGATTCCGGAACTTCATCCCTGACGGTGGCGATGAGCCGGTCCATGTAGGCGTCCATATACTCGAACGTCACGCCTTCGGGGGCGTTGGCAAACAGACGGACGCTGCTGCGGTCTTCAAGCGGCGCGAGCTCCTGGGGGAGGACGTTGAAAAACAACAGGATGAGTCCGGCGCTTACGCCCATCAGGCCGAAGGCCATCCACCGTCGCCGCATGAAGGTCTCCAGCGAGGACCGGTATTTCGAGGTGAGCCATTTGAAGAACGGCTCGGTCTTCTCGTAGAACCGCGAATGCGTATCCCGCTGCTTCAGAAGGCGCGTTGCCAGCATCGGCGTGAGCGTCAGCGCCACGAACGACGAGATGATCACGGCTCCGGCGAGCACGATGCCGAACTCACGGAAGAGACGTCCCACCAATCCGCCCAGAAACAGAATGGGCAGAAACACGCTCACCAGCGCCAGCGTCGTCGCGATGATGGCGAAGAAGATTTCCCGAGTACCTTCGATGCCGGCGCGGATGGGTTCTTCGCCCCGCTCGATCCGTACGTAGATGTTCTCCAGCACGACGATGGCGTCGTCGACCACGATGCCGATGGCCAGCACGATCGCCAGGAGCGTCAGGACGTTGATGGAGAAGCCCATCGCGTACATGACGAAGAAGGCTCCGATGAGCGCGACGGGAATGACGACGACCGGGATGAGGGTCGTTCGCCAGTCGCGAAGGAAGAGGAAGATGATGAGGACCACCAGCAGGAAGGCGATGAAGATCGTCTGCTGAACCTCCGAGATGCTCTCGCGCACCTGCTCGGTGTTGTCGAATCCGATGCCCAGCTCGATGTCGGAAGGTAGATCGGCCTTGATGGTCTCGAGCCGTTCGTAGAACTGATCGACAATGTCGATGTAGTTGGAGCCGGGGAGCGGCCGCAGGACGACGCCAACCATGGGTTCGCCATCGCGCTTCAGTACGGACCGTTCGTTCTGCGCGCCGAGCGCAACCCGGCCGACATCGCGGAAGCGGACGATCCGATCGCCGTCCTGCTTGACGATCAGTCGCTCGAAATCGTCGACGGTCGCCAGGCGACCCATCGTACGTACCGTGAGCTCCACGTCCACCCCCTCGATGCGACCGCTCGGCAGCTCTACGTTGGCGCGGGAGAGCGCATTGCGCACGTCGAGGGGGGTGAGGCTGAAGGCCGCCAGTCTTTGCGGGTCCACCCACATGCGCATGGCGTAGCGCTTCTCGCCCCAGATGTCGACGCGGCTGACGCCGGGTATAGTCTGCAGGCGTTCCTTGAACGTATTGTCGGCGATCTCGCTCAGCTCGAGGAGGTCGCGGCTGTCGCTGCGCACGTTGAGGAAGACGAGCGGCTGGCCATCCGCGTCGGCTTTCGAGATGATGGGCGGCTCCACGTCGGGCGGAAGCTGGCCCATCGCCCGAGAGACGCGGTCCCGGACGTCGTTGGCCGCGCGCTCGAGGTCGATTCCCAGGTCGAACTCTACGGTGATCGTCGATCGACCTTCGCGGCTCGTGGACGTGAGGGTGCGAATGCCGTCGATGCCGTTGATGGATTCTTCGAGTGGTTCGGTGATCTGCGCGTCGATCACGTCCGCATTGGCGCCCCGGTACGTCGTGCCGACGCTCACCACGGGAGGATCCACGGCGGGATACTCGCGAATCCCGAGAAAGAAGAAGCCGATGATGCCGAAAATGACGATGGCGACCGACATGACGGTTGCCAGGACGGGACGGCGAATGCTCAGCGAATACAGGCTCATGGCCGAACCTCCGTTTCAGGTGGGCCGACGTCGACGTTCACGGGCATCCCCGGACGAACGAGCTGCAGCCCGGTCGTGAGCACCGTATCGCCTGCCGAGAGCCCGCTCAAGACCTGAACGACGGACTCGGTGCGGATGCCCGTCTGCACGCCGCGCTCCTCGATCCGGCCGTTGTTCAGGAGGTAGACTTTCGAGCCGGTCAGATCCGGGATGACCGATATGGTGGGAACCGTAAGCGCCTCGTCATAGCGGGCCAGGATGAGCTCGACGTCGGCGAACGCGCCGGGAAGGAGCGTGCCGTTCGCGTTCGGGCTCGTAGCCCGTACCTGCAGGGTGCGGGTGTCTTCGTTTACGCGCGGCTCGACGGCGTAGACGGTCCCCCGGACGGTGCCCGCCTGAGACGGCACGGAAAACTGAATCTCACTGCCGGTGCGGATCTGCCCGGCATACTTCTCCGGCAGGGAGAAATCGATCTTGATCGGGGAGACGTCCTGCAGCGAGGCGATGCGGCTCTGCGGAGAGATGAAGCTCCCGGCACTGACGCCGCGGAGCCCGATGCGCCCGGCGAACGGCGCGCGCACCTCCGTCTTGGCAATCTGCGCCGCGATGAGCCGCTCCTCCGCTTCGAGCACGCGGCGCTCGTTCTGCGTGAGGTCGAATTCCTCCTGGCTGACGCCTCCTTGCTCGAGCAGCGCCTGCTGCCGCTCCACCTGCTGCTCGGCCAGCCGGAGTCGGTAGATCGCTCGCTCGCGCTGCGCCTGCAGATCGAGGTCGTTGATCTTGACGAGAAGCTGCCCTGCTTCGACGTACGTGCCTTCCTCGAACAGAATCTCGGTAATCATACCCGAGACCTCGCTGGCAAGCTCGACCGCCTCGTTGGCCATCAGGGTGCCGGTCGTGACGACGCGGTCGGCTACCGTGGATGCGCCCACGACATGGCCGTCGAACACAGGCGGGCCGCCGTCCGAGGATCGGACCTCCGTGGGCTCGTCGCCTCCCATAAGATCCAGCTTGGGCCAGGCGAGCGCCGCTGCGACGAGGAGAACGACGCCGCCCAGGAGTGAACGCTTAACGACAGTTTTCATGGCGTATCGTGTGGAGGAAGCAGCCGGCATCGGCCGCCGGCTGGACGGCGATGCATTGAAGAATGTCTCAACGTGGATCCCGCGGGTGATGTTGCAAGATCGTCGAACGCTCCGTGCCGCTCGACGTGCTCGGAGTGCACTTCGTGCATCGGACGCAGCATCGTCCCGGTCGCCCTTCGAAAATCAGCGGGCCGCGCGTCGGTGGCCGTAGGAAATCGGCACGGGCCGCGCGCCCCGGTCGCCCGATCAGCGGGGCTTGGCCCGGTTCGTGGGTTGGGCGCTGAGGGGATCCTCGGGCCAGTGGTGCTTCGGGTACCGCCCGCGGAGGTCCTTGCGCACGTCGAAGTAGGTGGCCTTCCAGAAATTGGCCAGATCCTGCGTCACCTGCATGGGGCGGTGAGCCGGCGAGAGGAGGTGGAGCGTCAGGCGCACGCGTCCCCGGTCGATGCGCGGCGTCTCTGTGGCGCCGAAGAGCTCCTGCAGACGGACGGCCAGGACGGGCGCCTCGGCGTCGGAATAGTCGATGGGGATGCGCGATCCGCTGGGGACCGTTACGTGGGTCGGCGCGCGCTCGTCGAGCTCTTCGCGCCGATCCCACCCGGCCAGTTCGAGCAGGATGTTCGTGAGGTCGAGCCGCTGCAGGTCCTCGATCCGCTTCATGCCGTACAGATGCGGCTTGAGCCAGTCTTCGAGCGTCTCCAGCAGCGCCTCGTCGGTCGCGTCCGGCCAGTCGTCCTCGTGTCGCCCGACGAAGACCAGCCGCTCCTGGAGCCGGCGCGCTTTCTTCGTCCATGGCAGGATGCCGAGGCCTTCTTCGCGGATGCCGTCGATCATTGCATCCACCATCTGTTCGGGGTCCGGATCGGTGATGGGGCCGTCCTTGAGCACGAGAGCGCCGAGCCGCAGCTGTCGCCGCGCGCGCACCACTCCGTCACTCCACGAGACGGACGCAACGTCCTCGATCCGGTCCGCGAAATAGGCAAACAGGTCGTCGAGCGCGATCGGCGCCGCCCGAAAGATGCGGCTCTCGCGCCGCCGCTCACCCAGGTCGGCCGCTACGAGATAGTCGGCGTCGGAGAGCAGCTGTGGCGCGGCGAAACTGGCGATGCGGCCATTGCGGAGGCGGAAGCGCCCGTCGATTCGCTGGGCGATGCGGTCCGGATAGGCGAAGGCCATCAGCAGGCCGCACAGGTCGATGTCCGCTTCCGGACCGCGAGCGTCCATTGCGCGGCGCCAGTGTTTCGCGACGCGAAGTGCATGGCGCGCCGCGCTGCGGTCGACGCGGAACCCCCGCGCGTAGTCGAAGTCGGGCCGCCCACGGCCCCGCAAGTCGCGCAGCGCCTGCAGGCGAAGCCGAAGGTCGGCGTTGTCGACGCCGCCGTGCGCCTTGAAGATGTCGCGTTCGCCGAGCAGTGCCGCCGCGTCGCAGGCAAGTCCGGCCGCGTCCAGCATCTCCGCATTCAGGAGCATGTGCGCGAGGCGCGGATGAAGGCCCAGGCCGGCCATGCGGCGACCGTGGTCGGTGATGGCGCCGTCCTCATCCAGGGCGCCCAGATGCCTCAGGAGGCCGCGCGCCTGGGAGAAAGCCGCCTGCGGGGGCGGGTTCATCCAGTCCAGATTTCCCGGATCGGCGGCGCCCCAGCGGGCGAGCTCCAGGGCAAGCGGCGCGAGGTCGGCCTGCAGGATCTCGGGCGGACTGTGCGGCTCGAGGTGCTGCTGTTCCAGCTTCGTCCAGAGCCGAAAGCACGCGCCGGGACCCAGCCGTCCCGCGCGCCCGCGCCGCTGGTCGGCCGAGGCCTTCGACACCTTGATGGTCGCCAGCCCCGTCATCCCGCTTCGCGGCGAAAAGCGCGGCACGCGCATGAGGCCGCCGTCCACGACGATCCGCACGCCTTCGATGGTGAGGCTCGTCTCGGCGATATCGGTCGAGAGGACGACCTTGCGGCGGCCCGGCCGGCTCGGAGCGATCGCCTCGTCCTGCGCCCGCTGCGGCAGGTTGCCGAAGAGCGGGTGGACGGTGACGTTCTCCGGGAGCGGATCGAGCCTCGATTCCGTACGCCTGATCTCACCGGCGCCCGGCAGGAAGACGAGGACGTCGCCGTCGTCGTGATCGTGCAGCGCGAGCCGAACGGTCCGCGCCGCGACCTCCTCGATCCGCGCTTCGGGGCGATGGTCCAGGTAGTGCGTCTCGACCGGGTAGCTGCGGCCTTCGCTCGTGATGACCGGCGCATCGTCGAGCAGCCGCGCTACCGCCGTGGTCTCCAGCGTAGCCGACATGACCAGCACCTTCAGATCGGGACGGAAAATACGGCGTGACTCGAGCGTCAGCGCGAGGCCGAGATCGGCCTGCAGACTCCGCTCATGGAATTCATCGAAGATGACGAGCCCCACGTCGCTCAGGGACGGATCCTCCTGCAGAAAGCGCGTGAGGACGCCCTCGGTGACCACCTCTATTCGGGTGGACCTTCCCACGCGGGTGTCCATCCGAACGCGGTAGCCGACCGTCCGGCCCACGCGCTCCCCGCGCAGCTCGGCCATCCGATGGGCGGCCGCCCGCGCGGCCAGGCGTCTCGGCTCGAGCATCACGATGCGCCGGCCGTCCAGCCAATCCTCCTCGAGCAGGGCAGGCGGTACGAGCGTCGTCTTTCCCGCCCCGGGCGGCGCCTGAAGCACGGCCTCCGTGCGAGCGCGCAGGGCCGCCTTCACGTCCGGCAGGACGGGTTCTATGGGCAGTGGGGTGGACGCCATGGGGTCTCCTACAGGCATCGCGGCGGGCGGTTGCAGTCCGGCGGACTGTTGAGTATCGTTTCAACGTCGTCTGTCCATCATACCGGAGCGAAGCGATCAGCGGCGCCGACTCCATCGAGAAGCGCTACCGCAAGACCGAGCACCGCATCCCGATGCGGGACGGCGCACGGCTTTTCACGGCGGTGTACGCCCCGCGGGACAGGTCCCGAACGGCTCCCCTCCTGCTCTACAGGACGCCCTACGGCGCGGGCCCGTATGGCGAGCACGAATACCGGGAGCGGCTCGGCCCGTCGGACGCCCTCTGCCGCGACGGCTACGTCTTCGTCTACCAGGACGTCCGCGGTCGGATGATGTCGGAAGGCGAATTCGAGGCGGTGCGCCCCCACATCCCCCGGAAAAACAGCCCGGAGGACGTCGATGAAAGCACCGACACGTACGACACGATCACCTGGCTGCTGGAGCACGTTCCCCGTCACAACGGACGCGTCGGATTGTGGGGAATCTCGGCACCGGGGTTTTACGCGACGCACGCCCTCATCGACGCCCACCCCGCCGTGAAGGCCGTCTCGCCCCAGGCGCCGGTGACGGACTGGTTTCTGGGGGACGACCGGCACCACAACGGGGCCTTCATGCTGCAGGCCACGTTCAGCTTCCTGTCGTGGTTTGGTGCGCCGCGGGCCGAGCCGGTCGACGAGCTGCCGCCGCCGTTCGACGACTACGGGTCGCCGGACGGGTACGACTGGTACCTGAAGCTGGGCTCGCCGGCAAACGCCGCCGATCGCCACTTTCACGGCGAAAATGCACCGTGGAATGCCATGATGGAGCACGGCACCTACGACGCTTTCTGGCAGGCGCGCACGCCCCTGCCCCATCTGCGGGACGTGCGTCCGGCCGTGCTCGTCACCGGCGGATTTTTCGACACGCACGACCTGTACGGACCGCTGAAGACCTTCGAGACGCTTGCCGAGCACGGCGCGGACTGCTTTCTCGTCATGGGCCCGTGGTGGCACGGCGGCTGGGCGCGGTCCGACGGAGCGAGCTACGGTCCTTTTTCCTTCGATCAGAGGACGGCCGAGTTCTATCGCCAGAACGTGGAGCGCGCATTCTTCCACCACTTTCTGAAAGAAGAAGGGCGCCTGGGCCTGGCGAAGGCGACGGTATTTACCACGGGCAGCAACCGCTGGCATTTCTTCGACGCATGGCCGCCTCCTCGGGCCGCCGAGGCGGCGCTGTACCTCCGGGAAGGCGGCGCACTGGCCTTCGAAGCCCCGTCGGCGCCGGACGCATATGCGGAGTACGTCAGCGACCCGGCCGTGCCGGTCCCCCACACGCCGGAGATCGTGATCCACCGCGACGATCGCTACGTGTTGAAAGACCAGCGCTTCGCGGCACGTCGGCCGGATGTGCTGGTCTTTGCGTCCGAGCCGCTCGAGCGCGAGGTCACCGTGGCCGGACGCCTCTTCGCGCGTCTGTTCGTCTCCACCACCGGCACGGATGCAGATTTCATCGTCAAGCTCATCGACGTCTACCCGGACGATGCGGAGCACGAGGTGGAGCGCGATGGGACGACTGCTTGCGACGTCCCCATGGGTGGCTTTCAGATGCTGGTGCGCGGCGAGGTCATGCGCGCAAAATTCCGGAACAGCTTCGAGCATCCTGAACCGATGGAGCCGGGCGAAGTCACGGAGCTTCGATTCGACATGCAGGACGTAGCCCACACCTTCCGTCGGGGGCACCGGATGATGGTGCACGTGCAGAGCACGTGGTTCCCGCTCGTGGATCGGAATCCGCAGACCTTTACGAACATCTACCACGCCGGCGACGAGGACTACCGGAAGGCCACGCAGCGGGTGTATTTCTCGCGCGGCCACGCGTCGCGTTTGGAGATCATGACCGTTGACGGTTGAAGGTCCGTGCGCGCGTGTATCGTGTGTATTCGGGTTGCGCCGCGCCTGCGACATTCGGGTTGCGCCGTGCCTGCGAGCCTTTCCACCCTGGTTTCCGTTCGAAGCGGCCCGACCCGAGGTGTGTTCGTCCTTACCACCGCACGGGTTCACCGCGCACGTCGACGTGGATGAACGGGCCGCGATGAGGGGCGGGCGAATAGATGCCGAGGCCGCCGGCGAGGGGCTCGTACCACGGCGCGCCGCGCTGCTCTTCTACGATGGAGGCCATGTAGCTTGCATCCGCGCGATTGGCCAGGCCGTCCCCCGTCAGATCATCCATGTATCCGTTGCCCTCCGTATCCACGAAGATGTCCGCCGCGTCGCCGTAGAGGTGGCGGCTGTAGCTGGTCCGGTTGCCGATGGCGCGGTTGTAGAAGGGCGTCCGGAAAGCGCTCATGACATGCAGCGAGGCCGTAGGCGTGCCTCGTTCGTTCAACTCGTGCAGGATGCGCTCGAGCTTGAGCAGAAGCGGCTCCCGGAGGAGGACGTACTTCGGGTAGTCGCTCTCCTGCTTGCAGAGGAACTGTCCGAGCGTGAAATGGGGCGAAACGAGGGTATTCTCGACCTCCGGCGTAACCTCCACGAACCCCTGCGGCGGCGCGTAGGCCGGATCGTTTCGAAGCGGCTCCCCCTCGTAGCGCCCGATACGGTACCCATTCAGCACCTCGTCGTCCAGCTCGTAAGGAACCTTGACGAAGGCATTGAGCGTCAGCGATTCGCCGGTGGTCAGCTCGTCGACGTGAAGCCGATACAGGCCGGGCTCCCGGGGCGCCACCCAGGTCCACGCGGCCTCGCCGGTGGGGAGGACCGAGCCCTGCTCGGCGACGAGCGCATAGCGGGCGCCGCGGTTCGGCGGCATCACCTCGATCTCCACCATCTCCTCAGGCATCGCGAACAGTCCCATGATGCGATACGGGGTTACGACGTCTTTGAACCGGACCGCGAAGCCGGCTTCTTCGGACCTGTACGTCTCGGGCACTACGGTCATCACGTCACGCTCGTAGGCCACCGTCGGTACGCTTCGCGACGCGAACGGCCACAGAACGGCGGCAAGGCTGACCGTGAGCGTAAGACCGAGCGCCACCAGTCCAGTGATCACGCGGTGTCTGTTCATGACGGCGAAGTCTAGAGTGCAGATAGCAGCGAATCGCACGATACGGAGGCCGTCTCCGGCGACGTCTCGGCGAGTGCGGAGCGCAGCCGGTCGTCGTGGCCGTAGATATCTTTTCGGAAGTGGACGCGGCCTTCGTGGTCCACAAAGCTGGTCCAGTAGAGGATGTAGACCGGCATCGGATCCTGGAGATACTCGACGTGTCGATCACCACGGGCGATGGTCTCTTCGACCCGGCCTGCCGACCATCCCGTGAGAGCATACTCGGCCAGTTCGATCTCGCGTTCGACGCGTATGCACCCGTGGCTGTATGCTCGGTCTGTCCGTTCGAAGAGGTGATCTTCGGGCGTATCGTGCAGGTAGATGTTGAACTCGTTGGGAAACATGAACTTGATACGGCCGAGCGCATTCTGCGGTCCGGGCCGTTGACGGATCCGATACCGGCCGCTCTCGACCCGATCCAGGTTGCGCGGCGTCACCGGAACCACGCCGGCTCCCTCGTCCCAGCCCGAAACGATTTCGTATTCGTTGGCGGAGAGGTAGGAGGAGTCGGCGCGAGCGTCCGGCAGAATCTCCTCCGCTGCGATGCTCTCGGGGATGTTCCAGTACGGGTTGAAAACGACATATTCCATCGTATCGCTGAAAATCGGCGTAGAACGGGCGTCGTACTGGTTGCCGACGACCACCTTGGAGTGCAGCACCTCCGCTCCGTCCTGGAAGGCGTGCAGCTCGAAGGCGGGGATGTTCACGTAGAGGAAGCGCCCGCCCAGGTTCGCGGGGATCCACCGCCACCGCTCCAGATTGAGTTGGATCTGGCTGATGCGGTCTTCGATCGGCACGTTCATGGCATGCACCACGTTCTCTCCCAGGACGCCGTCCGCATCAAGTCCGTGCCGTTCCTGAAACGACCGGACGCCTGCGGCGACCCGGTCGGTGTACACGAGGGTGGTGCCCTCCAGGTCCGTCGAATCGAGGTCTCCGCCGGCGACCAGGCGCCGCGCGACGGAGGCGACGCGAGCGCTGGAGTCTCCAGGCGATAGGGCCGGACCGGTGTCCACGGCCGGTAAACCGCCTTTGCGCTGCACGTCCCGGTATCGTTCCAGCGCTTCGAGCAGGGCCGCGTATTGATCGTGCGCTTCGGTGATCCGCCTCGAGATCGAGGAGAGGTCCGCGTCTATGACGGCCTCGGTAAGGACCGCCACGGGGTCGACGTCGTTAACCGGCGTCCTCCACGTGCTGTCGAGGGACTGCGGACTGACGCGGCCGGCAAGCAGGTCGTCGGCCATCTCCATGAGCGCTTTGGAGACGGCGACGTCGAGCTCGGCCAGCCGCAACGCCCGAGCCGAGTTGGATTCCGGGTCGCCGCCGTAGGCGAGCCGTATCGTCTGTGCGATCTCGGGTGCCAGGTAGTCGTCAGGGTCGAGACCATGTGCCTCCGCCGCGCACAGGGCGCGGATCGCCGCCCGCAATTGCTCGGTCGCCTCCCTCCCCTCCACCCACGCAGGCTCGTGAGAGCGATGCTCATAGAAGCGCTGGACGTTCTCTGAGTCCTCCGCCTCGACGACCTCGCGGATCGACGACTGGATGTCGAGCCCCCCGACCGGAGAACATCCGGCCGCGGCAAGGATCGCTGCCGCGGCGAGAAAGGACAGCCATGAGATTTGCATATAGGTGCGGGCGTCTGTTCGTGTCATTCGTCCGCCGTTTAACACACGCCTGAAGCGAAGCGTTCGCACGATGTTGCAACGATGCTCGAAGCAGTGCAGCATGATGTGCGGAGTATGTAACGCTCATCGTCCGGCGTACGCTCTTCAGGTCGCTTCAAGCCGGA
>CAZXHQ010000037.1:0-13679 GCA_964640145.1 uncultured Rhodothermales bacterium
CCGCTTTCGACGGCCTGCGCGAGCAGCAGAAGCAGGCCATCCTGGATTACCTCTTCGGCGACGAGCAGCCCGTCGACAACAGTGACGATGCGCAGGAGGTGAGTGCCGCCGACCCGTACGCCTTCCGCGGGTTTCAGCGCTGGCTCGACGACGAAGGCTACCCTGCCATCAAGCCGCCGTGGGGCACACTGAACGCCGTAGACCTCAATACCGGCGAGATCAAGTGGAAGGTGCCGCTCGGCGAATACGAAGAGCTGACCGAACGCGGCATACCGGTGACCGGGACCGAGAATTACGGCGGACCCGTGGTGACGGCGGGAGGAGTCATTTTCATCGGCGCGACGGCGGACGAGAAGATGCGCGCCTTCGACAAGGACACCGGTCAGATACTCTGGGAGGCCGACCTGCCGTTCGGCGGCAACGCGACGCCGAGCACCTACATGGTCGACGGAAAGCAGTACGTCGTGATCTCGGCCGGAGGCGGCAAGACGAACCGTCCCGCGGGCGGGACGATCGTTGCTTTCGCGCTGCCGGATTAACAGCGCCCGCCCTCAGGAAACTAGTGCGCAGGATTCTTCCATCTATATCGCCGAAGCGCAACGCCCGGGTTGGGCGCCCCTAAGAAACGTAGGTGCCCAGGTTTCCTTTATCCATCCCGCCGTAGCGCAGCGGCGGCTCTATTGCTTCCACGTTCCTCGTACGGCATACGCTAGCGGTCCTTCGTCTCGATCAGGATCACGCCGTTGACGCCCTGCATCCCGTACTCGACGGTCGAGGACGTGCCGGCGAGCACCTCGACCGAGGCGATGTCGTACACGCTCACGTGGTTTGCGCCCGAGTTGGAGGCCACCCCGTCGATGACGTATAGGGGCTCGTTGCGCGCATTGACGGAGGGGGCGCCGCGGAGGAGGACGCCGATGCCATCGGGAGAGCGCCGGACCCCGGGCACCGTCGCCACCAGCATTTCCGTAAGCGACGTGTAGCCGGCTGCCTGAATTTCATCCGCCGTAATCACGTAGCCGCCACGGTCGCTTCGGTCCGGACGGTCCCGGGCATCTTGCGATGCCAGGCAGCCCGTCAGCAGGATGCAGAAGAGGAGAGCAATGCGCATGTCCGTGGGCGCGGCCGGCCGCGCGTTCGTTGAAAAGTCTCGTGAGCCAGGTCACCTCTTGCACGTTGCGCCCACCTCCAGAGTTCGCCGCACCTCGGCCGTGCCTATGCTGATTCCCGGCTCGTGCCGTAGTTGCCGCCGGCCTCCGCCGCCGGGACGATCCACTCGGCAAGCAGACGCCGGAACGTTCGCAGGTGGCTGCCCCCGCGCGCCACGTTCGTGGCGGCCGTACTCACGACGGTCAGCTCGAGATCCGGAACCACGAAGATGAACTGGCCGCCGTATCCCCAGGCATAAAACATCGAATACCCTCCGATCTCGGAAATGAACCAGCTGTACCCATATCCTTCCCCCGGTCTCCGGGCCGCCGTCCGAGGCGTGAGCGACTCGCGGACCCACCACGCCGGCACGACCTGCTGCCCTCCCACGCGGCCCTCGTTTCGATAGAGCTCGCCGAATTGCACCATGGCGTGCGGCGACATCAGCATGTCGTTGCCTCCAAAATAGATGCCCTGCGGATCGGCTAGCCACGGCGGCAGCGAGATGCCCAGCGGCTCGGCCAGTCGCTCGCGGGCGTACTCCCACGTGCTTCGGCCCGTCGCCTGCGTAAGGACGGCGCTGAGGAGGTGGGTATTGCCGGTGCTGTACATCCGACGTCCTCCGGGCTCGGCGACCAGGGGCCGCGTGATCGCGTAGCGCACCCAGTTGGAGCTGGTCACCCAGGGCCCGTAGTTGCTGCCGGACGTACGCTCGAGGCCGGACTGCATCGAGAGAAGGTGGCCGACCGTAATGCTGCGTTTGTCGCCGTCGTCGGCGTCGAGATACTCGTCGAAGTATCGTGCTACGGGCTGGCCCGTGCCCGAAAGATACCCCTCTTCGATGGCGATGCCGACGAGGGCCGACAGGACGCTTTTCGATACCGACTTTACGTTGACGGCCACGTCGGGCGGCGGCCCGCTCTTATGCAGCTCCGCCAGGATCTCACCGTGCCGCGCGATGAGGAGCGTTCGCAACCGCGGTATGTCGGAGGCGCGATCGAGTGCCTGGTCGATGCGGGCGCTGTCCAAGCCTACCGTCCGAACCGGCGACGGACCCTCCTCCACCGGTTCCTCTGTGCTGCCGGCCGGGGCGCAGCCGATCAACAGGACCGCGACAAGCACGGCCGGCAGTCCATCCGGTCGACAGAGAACCCGCGGCATGGCCTTTCGTGTGAGCAGGCAGATCATCTCGCGAGGGGATCGGGGCGAATCTGGAACTGGGCGACCTTGCTGGTGGTACCCGCGCCGGTCTCCATATGGAACGGCGTTCGCGTGCTGACCGTGGCCCACAGGCCCCGGCCCTTCCAGCCGGCGTCCGGGTCGTCGATGCGGCCGTCCATCCACTTCGTGTAGAATCCGGTGGGGTACGGAACGCGCATTACGACCCATTCGCCGTCGACGAGGGCCAGCAGCGCCTCCGACTGGTTGCCGGTGCTGATCGGCACGTTCTCGCCCAGCCCCGAGGTGTTGTACCAGTCTACCCATGCATAATAGCTGCCGGCGCCGCTGCCGCTCTCGTCGGAAACGCCGCCCAGCTGCGGTACCGGCTCCTCGTAGAACGTCCATCCTTCGGGGCAGTGCTGGCCCGTGGCTTCGGGGCCGTTGAGCGTTTCACATTTGCTGCGGTCGAAGCTCGCCAGGTGGCCGCTCGCCAGCGGGGTCCAGTAGACGCCGTCGCGGCCGATGTCCCCGCCACGCGGCGAGAAGCCCCAGACTTCCGCGTCGTCGTTGCCGTAGGGCAGCTCGTAGACCTCGGCCAGCGCCGTCTCGGGTGGATTATCGCCCGGATCGATCCGGATGACCGCCCCTGGAAAGCCCAGGGCGGTGCCCCAGACCGACCCGTCCGGGTGCGGCGCGACGGCGTAGAACGCGCTGCCGTAGCGCTTGTCCTTGGTCGAATCGACCGGCTGGTCCGGCTCCACGTAGTCGTCGCGCTCTCCATTGCCGTTCGTATCCATCACGATGGCCGTCCAGCCCTGCGAGGCCTCCTCGTCGCCCGTCTCCAAAAACTTCTCGGTATCGAGCCACCCGACGACCTGTCCGCCCCCGCTGGTCCAGAGCGTATTCTGCTCGTCCATGGCGAACATCAGGTGGTGGGTGCTGAAGCAGGTGCCGATGTTCGTAAGCTCGTCGGCCTCCGGATCGTAGACAGCCAGGTGGCGATACGACCGCTCGAGCGGGAAGCGCTGTGCGGACGGATGGCCGGACCCGTCGCGGCAATAGTCGGGGTTGTCGAAGGACCGGATGCGCGAGGTGATCCAGACGCGCCCCTCCGCGTCGAACATGGGATTATGGACGTTCGTCTGGCTGTCCCAGATCGGCTCGTCCCCCCAGTAGGGCGACGACGCCATGACCGATCCGCCCGCGTTGGGCGTCTCGGGATCGCGCGGGTAGACCGGCACCCGGCTCGCCTCATGTGTCGCAGGGTCGAGAACGGGCAGGTAGTCGGCGCTCGCCTCGAGGGCACCATATATCTTCCCGTGCGCGTTGACGGTCGGGTCGCGCCGGTCCGTGGAAACGAGATCGTGCAGGTACGCCGTCGGATCCGCCCAATCCCAGAGGGTAATAACCACGTTGCGTTCGATGCCCTGTGGGCGTTCCGGAGCCGGGGGGACCTCCCCGGCTTCGATACGGCCGGTCCAGTCGGCGAACATCTCCAGCGTGCGCTCACGTCCCATCGTGTTAAGGCTTGAAGTCATGCTGCCGCCGGCCTGGCCGGCTTGAAGCCGCCGCTCCCAGGCGGCCTCTGAGGACTCGAACTCGCCCAGACTCTCGGGAATGTGCCGCGTCCCGGGCGTGCCCATACCGTGGCAGGCCATGCACGTGCCGGACTTCAGCATGCGCAGGTACTGGCCCTGATTCTGCATGCTTTCCGAAATTCCATTGCCGTCCGGACCGGTTCCGGGGAACTCGCTTTCTTCAGGCACGCTGATGAGCGAGAACCAGTGTCCGGACGGATAGATCTCCGCCGCAGCCGCCTCGGTCGGTGCCTTTGCAGCCTCGAAATCGACCGTCTGGCCTGGATTTGCCTGCTGCTTGGGCGAATCGACCAGGCCGTAGCCGCGCACCCACACGTCGAATGTGGCATTCGGCAGGTCCGGCACCACATAGCGCCCCTCGTCGTCCGTCACGACGATCTTGAGGTAGGGCGTGGGAAGGTCGGAGGTCTCCGCGATCACCCATACGCCCGCTTCCGGTCCATCCTCGCCGGTCACCAGGCCGCCGATGTCGTCCTCGTCAAGGACGACGTCCCCCTCAGCCGAAACGGCGACGGACGCAGTGTCCTCCGGGGTCTCGACGCAGCCGGCCAGCGTGATGAGTCCGCCCAGAATGGTGACGAGGAATACGGATCGGGCCACATGCATGTCGCGCCTCCATGTCGTGTTATTGATTCGATCGATAGGTACGGCGTCGTCGTTTTATACGCACGTGATCCGGAGCCCGTCCGACCATTCGGACGAGGCCATTCATTCGACGGTTCGTGCGGACCGATAGTTCGGTAATATCGGCTAGAGGGAGCCACTCCGGCAAGTGCCGGTGGCTCTGCCGGGCCGATGCACGTCAACCGACGCGGGCAGTCGTTCATAGCGAGGCAAGCATGCCTCCGTCCACGTACAGAATGTGACCGTTGACGAAGTTCGACGCATCGGAGGCCAGAAAGACGGCCGCTCCGATCAGCTCCTCGGGCTCGCCCCATCGTCCCGCCGGCGTACGAGCGCACAGCCAGGCGTCGAACTCAGGATCGTCGGCCAGCGGTTTCGTGAGCTCCGTCTTGAAGTAACCCGGACCGATGCCGTTGACCTGGATGTTGTGCTCTGCCCAGTCGAGCGCCATGGCCTTCGTCAGATTGCGCAGTCCGCCTTTGGCGGCCATGTAGGCGGCGATCCCCGGACGGCCGATCTCGCTCGTCAGCGAGCAAATGTTGATGATCTTTCCGCGGCCTCGTTCGATCATCCCGCTCGCGACGTACTTCGCGGCTAGAAACGCGCCTATTACGTGCACGCGATGCACGCGCTCGAGGTCGGCCGCGCCGAGATCCTGCACGAGTCCGCGCTTCGTCGTGCCGGCATTGTTCACGAGAATGTCCACCGGCCCCACCGCCTCCAATCCTTCGCGTATCGCCCTCTCATCGGTCACGTCGAAGGCGCTCGTTCGCATCCGGAATCCATCGTCCAGAAGGGATCGCCGTGCCGCGTCGAGGCGGCCGGCGCTGCGTCCGTTCAACACCACCTCGGCGCCCGCCGCGGAGAGCCCGCGCGCCATGGACAGACCGAGCCCACGGCTCGAGCCCGTCACCAGCGCCGTTTTTCCCGTCAGGTCGAAGAGCTTCATGGCGTCGTCCATCTATTGCATCGTAGCGCCGGCGCACAAGATAGTAAAGTCGAAACATCCGATAGCGCTGCTCGGATAGGGCGTCGTTCGTCACGGGTCAGACCTCCCGAATCGACGGCGGTCTCGGCGTGAAGGCCGGCGGCACCGCAGCATTTATCGGCCGGATCGGCCGTGAAGAGGCTTCAGACGGACGCCTTTGTACTCGATCGTTCCTTGACTGTGGTTCTGGATGCCGATGCGGCCCTCATCGGGCACCGCCAGCGAATGACTTTCGGCCACCGTCTTGCCGTTGATCAGCACGCGCGCGTACGCGCCGTCAGAGATGAGCTGCAGCAGGCACCATTCCCCACTGCGGCATCCGCCGTCACTAGCAGGCACGATGCCGTAGATGCTTCCGGTGGGATTCGTCGCCGTCGGGACGTTGTAGATCTGGATCTCGTAATGGCTCCGCGCGTCGGGCCGATCCATCAACCGGTAGAAGATGCCTCCGTTGGCGTGCGGCGTCGATCGGAAATAGGTACGGAATTCGAATCCGCTGAACGAGGCGTCGGTACGGAGCACGCCGTCGCCGCCGCCCGCTTCGAGGACGCCGTCGCGGACCATCCACCCGGCCTCCCCTTCGGCGGACCAGCCCGCGAGGTCGCGTCCGTTGAACAGCTCCGTCCACGGCTGCTCGGCAGAGGGCAGCTCGCGGATGCGGGCGTTTCGGAACTGGAAGCGTGTGCCGCAATCCTCGAAGCCCAGATACCCGCTGCGAAGGCGGTAACGCAGGTCCTCCTCCCGTTCCATGTCCACGTCCTGGATCAACGTATCATTCATCCAGACGCGCAGGCGCGGCCAGTCCATCTCGACGCGGAGGCGATTCCAGGCATCGCCCGGCTCGTTCGCGATCACGATCGGCGGCCGCACGTCGTAGATCGCTCCGGTCGACCGGGCCCCTTCCTGGGTACGGTCGTGCCGGAGGTGGATCTTCACGCCCGACCTCACGGGGTCGCCGTGGAGCGGAGCATGAAGATAGATGCCGCCCTCGGCCCAGCCGGGCGTCCGGTATTCGAGCTCCAGCACGAAATTCTCGTACGTCCGCTCGCTCCGCAGCCAGTTCGGATAGTTGTGAGGATCGTTCAATGCGAGCATGCCCTCGCGCACCTCGAATGCGCCGGGCTCGCCCATCTCTACCCAGCCTGAGAGGCCCTCCTCGAACAGATCGACGAAGCCGTCGTCCTGAGCGAGCGAACTTCCGGGCACCGCAATCACAGCGGTGCAGAGCAAGAGAAGGAACAGGCGAATATGAATTTCCATCTCCGTTGGGATTTGCCCTCTACATGCTATCTGAGAAGAACGACCTGCCTCGTTTCGCTGAAGGAGGCCGCCTCCATGAGTCCGTGCACGTCCGGCCCGGGGCCGACGTTCCGCTCAGACTTTCGTAAAAGACGCCAGTCTACAGGGGTCTCCTCCGCGTCGAAGATCAGACGGTCGACCTCGATGTGGCCGTCGGACGAGTACGTCCCGACAGCGGTCGCAAAGGTCTCACCGGTGGTCGCCTCGAAGCGAAGTCGGCTGTCGCCGCATGAGACGGTCCCTGCGCCCATTCGCAGATCGTCGCTGATCGCTCGCGTCCGTTTGTCGCGGGGCTGGAAGCTCGCAACTCGAACGAGGGTGGACGGATCGGCCTCGGGCGGCGCCGAGGACGAGTATCCTTTGCATGCCCCGCCTCCAGTAGCTAGTATCCTGCTGATACATGGATAGCATTCACCAACGCAAAATGGCTAACAGGAAAGCAACTTCCAGACGCACTTTTCTCAAGACCGCCGGGCTGGCCGCCGCAGGCGTTCCTTTCGTCTCCGCACGGAGCTACGGCCGCATCCAAGGTGCGAATGAGCGATTCAACGTCGGTGTCATAGGCTGCGGGGGGATGGCCGAAAGCCACCTGAACGCTCTCCTCTCCATGCCGGAAGCCGTCGAGGTGCTTGCCGTAAGCGACGTCTATGAAACGCGCGCGCGGCACTTTCAGGACGTGATCTGGGGAGGAGGCGGACGAGTCGATCGCGCCGACGACTATCGATCGATGCTGGACCGGAACGACCTGGACTACGTGCTCATCGCAACGCCGGAGCACTGGCACGCCCGACAGGCCCTCGATGCGCTGGATGCCGGACTTCACGTCTACTGCGAGAAACCCATGACGCACACGGTCGCGGAAGCCTTCGACGTGCTCGAGAAGGTGCACGCTACGGGCCGGCAGCTGCAGGTCGGCGTTCAGGGCATGAGCGACGACAGTTACGCCTCGGCCAACGAGGCGATTACCGCCGGCAAGATCGGCCCGGTCATCGAGGCCCAGATCGAGTACGTCCGCAACTACGATGAAATGGGGCCGTGGCGGACCGGTGTCGATCCCGAGCTCCCCAAGCCTTCCGACCTGGACTGGCAAAGCTGGTTAGGTCCGGCGCCTGACCGTCCATGGGATCCGCGTCGCTATTTCGAATGGCGCATCTTCCGGGACTATTCCGGCGGCATTGCGACGGACCTGTTCGTTCACCGCCTCACCCGGATCCTCAAGGCCTGCGATCTCGGGATTCCGGATCGCGTCGTCGGCATGGGCGGCATCTACCTCTTCGACGACGGACGCGAACTGCCCGACAACATGGAGATGCTCCTGGAATATCCAGCCGTCGAAGGCATTACGCCGGGCATGACCGTTCACGTTCTCGGGACGATGGGTAACGGCCGCGGCATCGAACACGTCATCCGCGGACATGGGAAGTCCCTTCTCTTTACGAACGAGGGTTGGGAAATCATCGACGAGGCGACGGACGAAGTGCTCGAGCGGCATGTAAAAACCGGCTCTGAGAGCGTCGTCCCCCACCATCAGAACCTCCAGGCCGCGATCCGCGGCGAGGAACCGCTCCGCTGTGACGCCGAGCTCGGCCTGAACGGGGTTGTCGCCGTCGCCGGCGCCGTCGAATCCTGGTTCGAGAAGAAGATGCTCAACTGGGATGAGCGGCTAAACGGGTGGGCATGAGCGTGGCCGGGCCGCTCCATCAGGTAGACTGCGTCGAACATTGCGACAGCAACGCAGAGACCATTTTCGAGAGGCGTTCAGGGGCGGCCCGGAGATCACGCCCCGCGCGGAGCCGGAAGGGCGGCGCCTGCAGCATGGCCCTTCGGAGAACGTCGAGGTGAGCAGGGGCGCC
Source organism: uncultured Rhodothermales bacterium (assembly GCA_964640145.1). GTDB lineage: Bacteria > Bacteroidota > Rhodothermia > Rhodothermales > VXPQ01 > CAZXHQ01. Next base: position 8,673 of record CAZXHQ010000037.1, read on the forward strand.
TTCCCGGCAGGCGCCCAGGCGGGGGCTCTGAGAGATGAGAGCGAGCAGGGTCTCCGCCCCTCCCATCGGCTCGAACCGGCTCTGATGCGAGGCCGTGATCTCGGGAAAGAGCAACAGTCGGGGAGCACACCGCGTGAGGACCCGTCCCGGATAGAGCGCTCGCATATCGACGCGCTGCTTCCGCTCCACAGTCAGAAAAGGCTGTCGGTGCCCGACGATCTCTGGAAAGTCGCACGCCGCTTCCTCGTCGAGTCCGAACTCGCGACGCAGCGGCATCGCTTAAACGACCGCCTCGCCTCCGGCGGCCGCAGCCCGAAGCAGGATAGAATCGTCCGAGAGGAAGCCCCAGCCTGCACGGACGAGGCCCATCGCCAGGGTAGACTTCCCGCTGTCGCTCGGGGCCGCCATGAGGACGCCGGCAGGTGGTTCGCTCTCGGCGCCATCAACGGCACGTGCTAGAGCAGCTGCATGCAAGGGGAAGTAGCCGCGCCGCGTCAGGAGCACGAGCAGGGTATGCAGCACGAGATTCACGAAACCGAGCCGGAGCAGCCCCGGCGCGTCGACGCTTGCGTCGTCGGGGCGAGTCCGCCAGGGAGATAGCGCGATCACACCGAGCGCGCTCCCCTGGTCCGAACTGATCTCCACGGCGGAGGATCCCTCCCGGAGGTGGAGGTCCGGACCGCTACGCCAGAGCTCGACCCCATTATGGACGAGGGCATGCTCGGCCCGCTTCGGCAATGGAACCGGTGGCCCTTGTGCGTGAAAAGCGAGGCGAAGGTCCGCCGCGAGACGCCGTCCGCCTTGTTCTTTCGCGTCGGAAATGGAAACAGGGGTGAGGCCGAAATAGACGAGGACGAACCCGACGGCGGCGCTGAGGTCCGCGCCGTCGCAGCAAACCTCTACCTCCAGGCCCTGTAGGGCGAAACGCCGTATCTCGAGAGAGCCTCGCTCGCTCGCCGGACTGCTCTCCATAGCCAATGGCGCGGACGGGGAATGGTGAAAGTAGACAGGGAAGACGGAAGACAGGTGCACCGGCGTGGCGAATGTACGAGATTCCCCACGTCTCGGCAATTATAGATGCCGAAGCAGATCTCGAGGCACACGACCGCCGCCGGTCAGCCCCTGGAAGCGCGAGCATCCTGTACATCAATTCGAATAAACGGTAATATGAGTGCCGCTGCGTCGTGCTCTATGTCGCGGCACGTTGTCGATTGAACGAACCAACAACCCATGGAGGAACACGACTGCCATGACTCGCAGAGAAATGAGCATCGCGGCTATCAGTGCAGGCGTTACGGCTGTGTTTTTTGCAATTCTAGGCAGCGTCCCGTCTGCCCTTCAGGATGACGAGCTGTTGCCATCGAGCGCCTATGAATGGACAGAGATTGACGTACGCGAGACGAACATCGGTGCCAGCCGATTCTTTTTTCAAGCGCCTACCAGAACGCTGGACCGGGTGCGCGTACACGTGACGACCCTCAACCCTGGCGAGACGCCTCATCCGCCGCACTCACACGCGAATGAGGAAATCCTCGTCGTCAAGGAAGGAACCGTCGAGTCGTTCGTAGACGGAGGGTGGCATCGCCTGGGGCCCGGCTCCGTAATCTTTCAGGCTTCTAACGATATGCATACCATTCGCAACCCAGGAGATTCGCCTGCCACGTATCACGTCATTACGTGGTACTCCCCGGGCATGCTGGAGGAAGCGAACTGACGTACGTCGTAAGTCTCCTCGGTCAGAACACCGTCGGTCATACAAGGTGTCGAGCGGCACCTGTTGCCGCAGCAGATCAGCCCGCTGTGTTCATCGACCGGCTTATTCAGGGATGCTTCCATACGTGCTTTCAGGCAGGCGGCCCGGGTTTCCAGCGTCGCGTCGGCCGTCCGTACCCAGGACCTGGAGGAGAACCTGGCAGAGCTGGCGCTGCTTGACGGGTTTATTCAGGCTGGCGGCCAGCAGCCCCGATCGGGCCTCGACACGCATATGGATGGAGCTGAGCATGACGAGTGGAAGGTCGGGGCACCGCTGCGCCAGCTTTTCAGCGAGTGCAAGGCCGCCCATCGCCGGCATCTGCATGTCGAGCACAGCGAGGTCGAAGCTATATCCCTCGTCGATCAGCCGAAGCGCAGCGCTCGCCGAAGCAGCTTCTACCGGCCGCATGTTCCATGACTGCGCTTGCAGGCTGAGGACGCGCCGGTTCGTCTCGTTGTCGTCAACGAGGAGGATGCGGCATCCAGCCAGGCCGGTCTGCCCCTGGCAGGGCGATCCCCGCCGCTCGGTCGGCGCGGGCGAGACGCGGATCGTAAAGTGGAACGCCGACCCCTTGCCCGCTTCGCTTTCCACCCACATGCGGCCGCCCATCACTTCGCTGAGCTGCTTGCAGATCGCCAGGCCCAATCCGGTGCCGCCATACTTGCGTGTGGTCGAGGCATCGACCTGGCTAAACGACTTAAACAGGCGGTCCATCCGATCCGAAGGGATGCCAATGCCCGTATCGCGGACGCAAAGATGCAGCGTGCAGGGCGACATGTCCTGCCCGGCGGCACCCTGCTCGATTCCCACGGACAGCACGACCTCGCCCTGCTCTGTGAATTTGACGGCGTTCGAGAGCAGGTTCACAAGGATCTGCCGCACCCGCGTGACGTCACCGATGACCGAGGCCGGCACGTCGTCGTCGATGACGCAGACCAGCTCCAGACCCTTTTCGGCAGCCCGGATGGCCACCAGGTCCAGAACCGCCTCGACACATGTCCGCACTTCGAAGGGATGCTCCTCAAGCTCGACCTGGCCGGCCTCGATCTTCGAGAAATCCAGAATCTCGTTGATGATCGTTAGCAGGGCGTCGCCGCTGTCACGGATCACCTCTACGTATTCCTGCTGTTCGTCATCGATCGGCGTCTCCATCAGCAGACTGGTCATGCCGATGACGCCGTTCATCGGCGTGCGGATCTCATGGCTCATGTTTGCCAGAAACTCGCTCTTAGCCCGCGCGGCGGACTCGGCCTCGTCTTTCGCGGCCACGAGCTCCATATCTCGCACCTCGACCTGCCTCAGCATATCGTTGAATGCGCGTGTGAGCAGGCCGAGCTCGTCCTTCCGGCTCACGTGCGCCCGGAGGGCATAATTCTGCTCCTGCGAGACCGCCCGTGCCGTGTTCACCAGGTGTAGGATCGGCTTCGAGATGGTGCGATGCAGTCTGGAGGCGAGTAGAAACGCGATGAGGACCGACACGATCAAGACGGCCACTACGATCCCTGCGTAGCGCATGCGGTGGGCGTGCCACTCTTCGAGGGTAGACTTCAGATAGACGGAGCCGAGATGGTCGCCCTCCAGGACGAGCGGCTGCGTCAGCACCATGTACTGGTCATCCAGAGAGTAGGCCACCCGGGGGAGGCGGCTCGGCAACAGGCTCAGGTCAGGCTCGCGCTGATAGCCGGCGAAGAGCGTACCCTCGCTGGTAAAGATCGCCGCAACGGCGATGTCGTGGACGGCGCTAAGCGCCGTGAGCGTTTCTTCGGCCGCCTCGGGATCTTCGATGGCCAGGGCTGCCGCGCTATTTCGTGCGACGATGTCGGCCAGCGTGCCGAGATCCCTCGCCATCTCCTGCCGGAACGAAAGGAGTCCATAGGTCGCAAACGAGGCTCCGGCCAGCCCAAGCGACAAGGTGCAGGCCGACATGGCAAGCACCATTAGCTTCCGCTTGATGCGCTGGTCTCGAAATCTATGCATTCCTGCGCCTGCCAACGGTCAAACTATCCTGGCAAGCTTGAGCATCCGTGAGCTGATCGCCATGACGGATCGTTGTACGCTTCGAGAGATCATGCGTGCGTTCGTTCGACTCTTTGGGGATCAGCTCGACGTCCATCAACTCCTCCAGGCTCAGCAGCGTTAGGTCGGATGTCCGGCCTTGTGCACGCAGAGCGGGACCGTGCTCCCCATAAGGATCATCAGGACGAATAGCCAGCGTCTTTGACTCTTCCGCAGCATAGATGCACGGCTTCCGGGCTGTTGAATTGCGTGCGTACTCGTGACAACAACTATTGTATCGACGTCCGGCTTTTATTCTTTAACAACGGCATTCAGAAGGCGGCGAATGGGCCCCCTTCCGCTGGTCAAAGTCTACTCCTTGGCTACGCGCACGACGTGGTACTCCGTGTCGGGGGTCGGTTCCGTCCCGAACCGGGCATTCACGGCGTACAGATCGCTTCCAAATTCGGCGACGGTGGTGGGAACGTCGAAGTCACCGGACGTAATGTGCCTTGTCACCTGTCCGGACAGGAAATCCGGGGAGAGCTGCACGACGGCAATCTCGTTGCGCCGGTTCTGAACGACGTAGAGCGTATGGCCGTCGAGCAGGATGCCGTCGCCGAATGCCACGTCATCTCCAGCCAGGTCGATCAACCGGGCTTCGCCGGTGGCGGGATCGACGCGGTAGAGAGTGCCCAGAGCGGAATGCACGACGATCAGATGCTCGCCGTTCGGTGTGGCGTCGATGCCGTTCGCATTGAACCCGTCGACAAACTGAAAGTCGCCAGTGAGAGGAAGTTCTTCTGCGGCGTCACTTTCCGGCAGCCGCCCGCCCGGTCCGAGGGGAATGCGGTAGATGACCGGGCGAAACGAGTTCGTATAGAACGCCGCCGTACGGGTTACGACCACATCGTTGATGAACGTGTCGGATCCCGAGTCGGTGAGCTCGTAGGTCGCCAGGGTAGTTCCCATCTCCGCGTCGTAAACGTACGCCTCACCGGTTCCTCCGCCGGCCACGAACAGGTGATTGCTGCGCTGATCGAACGAGAGTCCGACCGCAATGCGCTCGCCGGACGGGGTGGCCAGGACGTCCCCTTCGCCGGTGCGAAGGTCGCCCCGGTAGATCGATCCGTCCGCCAGCGATCCGACAAAAAAGACCTTACCGTTGCCGACGGCTATGCCTTCGGGCGCAAAGCCGTTTGGCAAGGGAATTAGGCCCGGAAAAGCCCTGCCGCTATTCTCGAGCAGGGTCCTCTCCT
>CAZXHQ010000038.1:0-6417 GCA_964640145.1 uncultured Rhodothermales bacterium
GCGGCCGTCGTCTTTCGCCGGAACGTGGTCGTGGACGGGGTGACCGACAGCAAGCTCCTCACCCGGGAAGACCGCGAGACGCTCGCCGAGGAGATCGAAGCCCGGGCGTGGACGGTCGGCGTGGGCATGTGCTCGCCGAAGGAGATCGATCGGCTCAACGTCCTCTGGGCCGCGATGGAAGCGATGCGCCGGGCCGTCACGAACCTCTCGCCGATCCCGCACTACCTGCTCATCGACGGCGACCGGTGCTTTCCGAATGCCGCCTGGCCCTACGAGACGGTCGTCCACGGCGACCTCAAGTGCCACGGCATCGCGGCCGCGTCCATCATCGCGAAGGTTACGCGTGACCGCCTCATGCGGCAGCTGCACGACGAATATCCGGTCTACGCCTGGCAGACGAACGTCGGCTACCCGACGCCGCAGCACTACGCGGCGTTGCAAGCGCACGGCCCGACGCCGTACCACCGGCGCTCCTTCCGCCTGGCGTGAGCCGGCCGGCGCGGCGCGCCTCAAGGTGCCCGAGCTTGCCGGCCGGAACCGCGGCGTTCCGTCCGAGGAGTCTGGGCAGCGCTCGCCGACGCGGCCCGCCTGACGGGCCTGACCTCGCGGCGCCGCGCCGTCCTCGCCACCGTCCGTGAGCGAGCACCTCATTCCGGCGACCCTACTTCACCCGCTCGGTGCGGGCTCGGAGGGCCTCCATGGCCATGTCCACGACCTCCTCCACCCCGTGCGACTCGATGTCGAGCACGATGTCGGCCTGCTCGTAGAAGCGCTCTCGCTTGGCCATCATCTCCTCGATCCGCGCGAGCAGGTCGGGGCCTGAGAGCGGCCGGCCCTCCCGATCCTGCAACAGCGGGCGATCCGGCGCGCTCTCTCGAAGCCGCTCGGCGAGCTCCTCGTGGGCCACGCGCAGGTAGATCAGCATCCCGTTCGTTTTCGCGAAGTATAGATTGTCCTCAGAGGCCACGGCCCCGCCACCCAGCGAGATCACGGCCCGCGCCGTACGCGAGACGGAGCGAAGCTTCAAGGCTTCGAGGCGGCGGAACGCCTCTTCGCCCTCGCTCGAGAAGATCGACTGGACGGTCTTCCCGGCGATGCGCTCGATCGCCTGGTCGAGATCGATGAACTCGTAGCCGAGCCGGGCCGCGAGGACAGGCCCGATCGTGCTCTTCCCGCACCCCATAAAACCGGTCAGATAGATGCGCGTAGGAATGGCCATATGATGCTCGGCGTCCTCGTGGGAATTACGTACTCGCACTCGCTGGCGGTGAGCGACTCTGCCAAAAGATAAGGGTTACAGGGGAACAGCGCGAAATCGATGCCGACCTACCGCATGACGATCGAGTACGACGGAGAGCCGTTCTGTGGTTGGCAGATACAGCCGCATCAGGCGAGCGTGCAGGAAGCCCTCGAAGGCGCGCTGGCCACGGCCCTCCGCAGGAGCGTACGCGTCGTGGGCTCGGGAAGAACGGATGCCGGCGTGCACGCGCGACGTCAGGTTGCCCACTTTCGGCTCGGCGAGCCGGTCGATCCGTACCGATTGACCGCATCGCTGAACGGCATCCTGCCGCGGTCCGTCGCCGTCCGCAGCCTCCGTGCAGCCCCGGACGTGTTCCACGCCCGCTACGACGCGCGCGTGCGTCGGTATCACTACTATGTGACGACGGGCTTTCGAGCCCTCGACCGGCACATGCGCTGGCGCGTCCGCCCGGAGCCCGATTTCGATCGCATGAACGCCGCCTCGAAGGATCTCCTCGGTGAGCACGCCTTCGACACGTTCTGCCGCACCGGGTCGGAGACCGAGAACCGGGTCTGCACGCTCCACTCGGCCGAGTGGATCCCCGAATCGGACGCCGAAGACTGGCGCTTCGAAGTAACGGGCAACCGCTTCCTGCACGGCATGGTTCGTGCCATCGTCGGCACGCTGGTCGAAGTCGGTCACGGCAAGCGCGCCGAAGACGATATCCGCCGCCTCCTGGCGCTGAAGGATCGACGCGCCGCCGGGCCGGCCGTGCCGGCCTTCGGCCTCGTGCTCGAAGACGTCCTGTACGAAGATGAGCTGTAGAAGAGCGTTGAGACGGATCGTCGCCTGCATGGGGCCGGCATGGCTGCGCGAGAGGCTCCGGCCCCCGTGGAGGCGGAGGCTCCGGCAGGCGTTGGCGGGGAGGCTCCAGCCCACGTTGAGGCGGGGGCTCCGGCAGGCGTTGGCGGGGATGCTCATTGCCGCCGCGGTGGCGACCGGCTGCCAGCGCCCGTTCGAGGAGCCGGCCCGGCCCCAGACCCTCGTCCTCGATCCCGATCTCACCGTCATACAAAGCGACAAGCAGATCGAGCTCGCGGTTCGCGTGCTTTCGGGCATCCCTATCGAGCACGTCGTGGCCGGAGAAGACACGCTCGCCTACGACGAGGGCGAAAATGCGTGGCGCGGTGAGCAGGTGCTGACCGGCGGGCTCAATCGCATCGTCCTCGCCATCACCGATGCGGAGATGCGTACCACGCTCGATACCGTCTACGCCATGCAGGATGTCCTGACCGCGGCACGGTCGATGCCCGACCTGCTCGAACCTCGCGGCGGACACACGACCACGCGCGTCGCCGACGGGACGATCTACTTGTTCGGCGGCGCCCGCACGGCGGACGGGCCGGCACAGGCCAGGAATATGGTATGGCGACGCGGCGGCGCGTCGTTTGCATTTCTCGAAGACGAGCTGAACGTCGCGCGCATCGGGCATACGGCCACGCTCATGCCCGATGGGCGCATCCTCATTCTGGGCGGTGCCCTTCGGGACGGACCCCTCCTGACCCGCGACGTCATGGTCGAGACCGTCGAAATCTTCGACCCCCGAACCGAACGCTTTACGGCACTCCCCGTCGAGGGAACGCCCGTACGCCGCATGTATCACACGGCCGTGCTGCTCCAGGACGACGGTGCCGTGTTCGTGGACGTCTACGGCGGCCGCGACGCGTCGAGCACCGGTGCACGGGCGGATGTCCGCCGCTTCCGCGTGGAGGCCGGCCGGCTCGTAGCGCTCGATCCCGCGCCCGGACCCGAGCTCGACGAACGATTGGCCGGCCACACGCAGGTCGAGCTGTTCCCGGATGTCGCCGGCAATCCGCGCTTCCTCATCAGCGGCGCCCTGTTTACCGAGACGGCCGATCGGAACGTGAGCTTCGAGCTCGAATACCGGCCGGACGTCGGACTCCTCCAGTTTCCGGCAGGCGGCCTGCTCGTTCCCCGAACCCAGCACGCCGCGGCCCTCCTCGGCGACGGGTTCGTCGGCCATTTCGGAGGCCGGCAGGAATCCACCGATCACGTGCTGAACAGCATCGAGATCTATTCCTCCGTCGCGAAGGGCACCTTTCGGTATCGTGAAACCGCATTATTGTCACGATTCGGCCACACTGCAACTAAACTCCCGAATCAACGAATACTCCTACTCGGCGGGTTTCGTCCGTCCGGAGACGGAACGGCCTTGACGGAGTTGTACCGGGTCCCCGACCTCGAGGAGGGGACGGACGGCTCGTAGCGGCCGCACGAAGTGCCCGCCCAGCACGGCGCTGCCGCCGAAGTAGTACCGAACGTATATTGCAGTCATTATGGATATACAGCAGATTCTCAAGTGGATTGCGATCGCCATCGTACTCATCGTGGCGATCGCCGTCCTCAGCGTCATTCTCCAGGTCGGCGCCGCGCTGCTCAACCTGTCGCTCAAGGTGCTGCTCTTCCTGCTTCTGGTAGCGATCGTTCTCCGCTTCATCGACGTCCTCCGTAACCGGAGGTGACCTTCGGACGCCGGGCCCTCCTCCCCCGACCGGCTTTGCCCCCGAGCCTTGGATCCTCGGCAACCGGTAGTGACCCTCCATGCCCGGGCCTCCCTTCCTCGCGGCATCGAGCCGCAGAGTGTCGGCGCCGTACGCATTTTGAGCCGCACAGAGTCGGTACCGCTGCGTTGTCGAGCAGGTTTGAATGCGCCCCTCCACTTCGGCAGATCCTTGCGACGAGACGTGCGTAGGTAGGATCGCCGTCCGTCCGCCAAATCGAAGGTCGAATGTCGCATCGCGTCGCCGACGCATCACGCCGAGTGGATCGGCGCTTCCGTCTGTCGATCACCTCCGAAACGGAGCTGCTCGAACGGGTGCTCGTCCACACGCCCGGAGCGGAGATGGAGCTCGTCCTCCCGGAGAACCGCCTCGAGCTGCTCTTCGACGACATCCTCTTCGTGGGAAACGCCCGCGAGGAGCACGGGCTGATGTGCGCCGTGTTCAGAAAGATCATCGGGGAGGGTACCGGCGATGCCGTGCTTCAGATCGCGACGCTGCTTCGGGAGACGTTTCAGGAAGAGGACGCCCGCTTCGACTTCATCGAGCAGATCTGTTCGGTGGCCGAAGAGCGCAACCTGCGGGGGTTCGAGCGCGAGCTGAAACGGCTCTCGCCGGACGAGCTGTTCGACTTCGCGCTGACCGGACGCTCGCCGTTGCCCATCCACATGCATCCCCTTCCGAATCTGATCTTTACGCGCGACGTGGGGGCAGTCGTGCACGACCACATCATCCTCAGCCACGCGGCCACGGCGGCCCGCACCCGGGAGAGCGTCATCCTCCGCGTCGTGCTTCAATATCACCCGCTCTTCCAAGGCTTTCGCGACCATGTGATCATCCTCCCGAAGGGGGTCACGTTCGAGGGCGGCGACCTGCTGGCGGCGGCGCCGGACTGCGTCGTCGTCGGCCATTCGGAGCGCACCTCCTTCAGCGGCGTCATGACGCTCGCTGAAGAACTGTTCGAACGGACGCCCGTAGAGCACGTGATCATGGTCGATCTGCCGAAGGAGCGCTACTGCATGCATCTGGATACCGTCTTCACGTTTGCCTCCGAGAACGAGTGCGTCGTGTTTCCGCCCATCATCAGCGAAGAGAAGATGGGGAAGGTCGTGCACTACACGCGCAGCGGCGAACCGGGGAAGTTTTTCAGCGAGATCCGCGCCGGCCTCAAGCCCGTGCTGGAGGATGTGATCCGGCGGGAACTCGTCTTCATACCCTGCGGCGGCGAGGAGCCTCTCAGCCAGCGCCGGGAACAGTGGACGGACGGGGCGAATCTATTCGCCGTGGCACCGGGCGTGGTGATCGGCTACGAGCGCAACGAGAGTACGTTTGCGGCCCTGAGAGACCGCGGCTACCGCGTCGTCTCCGCCCAGGGCTTCCTTTCCTACTTTGAGGAGAGCGAATTTACGCTCGGGGACAAGGTGGCCATCAAGCTCGGAGGAAACGAGCTCTCGCGCGGCCGAGGCGGCCCCCGCTGCATGACGTTGCCGCTGGCCCGGTCGTAACGATTCCCATTCCTCCACTCTTCAGTAAGCTGCTCAGCAAGCAGGACCGATGAGCCTGGCAGACTTTCTCGAACCGGACAGACGGTGGATGACCGTCGCGCTGAAGGAAGCCGAGCGCGCTTACGACGAGGGCGAAGTGCCGATCGGAGCCGTCGTCGTGCACGCCGGCGAGGTCGTCGGCCGCGGACACAATATGGTCGAGCGCCTGCAGGATCCGACGGCGCATGCCGAAATCATCGCCATCACGGCCGCCTGCGAGACGCTCGATACGAAGGTGCTGCGCGGCTGTACGCTCTACGCCACGATCGAGCCGTGTCCGATGTGCGCTGGGGCCCTGGTATGGGCCAGGGTCGACCGCCTCGTCTTCGGGGCATTCGACGACAAGGCCGGCGCGGCGGCGACCCTCTTCAACATCCCGCAGGACCACCGCCTCAATCACCAGATGGAGGTCGTCTCCGGACTGGAATCCGAGCAGGCGGCCGCGCTGATGCAGGCGTTCTTTCGAGAACGCCGCGTCGGCTTGTAGTCTACGGACGTACCACCGCACCCCATGATAGACGTTGCCATCATCGGAGCCGGCCCGGTCGGGCTCGCCTGCGCCGTTCGCGCCAAACGCGAGGGACTCGAGGCCGTCGTCCTCGAAAAGGGAGCCGTCGTGAACTCCCTGCTCGGTTACCCCACCAACATGGAGTTCTTCTCCACGCCCGAGCTCATCGAAATCGGCGGCCACCCCTTTCCGACGACGGGCTACAAGCCGGTCCGCGAGGAGGCCATCGAATACTACCGCCGCGTGGCGGAGGTCGAGTCGCTTCGTCTGCGGCTCTACGAGCGGGTGCAGCGCGTCGACGGCGAGCAGGGACGCTTCCGCGTGGTGACCGACAAGGACACGGTCGAAGCCCGCCACGTCGTGGTGGCGATCGGATTCTTCGACCACCCCAACCGGCTCGAAGTGCCCGGCGAGGAGCTGCCGAAGGTGACCCACTACTACAAGGAACCCTATCCCTACGCCGGCCAGCAGGTCGCCGTCGTGGGTGCGCGCAACTCGGCCGCGAAGGTGGCGCTGGACTGCTATCGCCACGGAGCGACCGTGACG
>CAZXHQ010000038.1:6517-13630 GCA_964640145.1 uncultured Rhodothermales bacterium
TACATCGCCGGGACGGTCTGCGGCGGCTACCTCACGAGCCGCTGGTTCATCGAGAACGGTCGCGTGCACGCCCGCCAGATCATGAGTCACATCGCCCGCGGCGAGACGGAGCCCATCGACTTCGAGGAGCGGCACTGGAAGACGGCCGAATGAGGCGCCGCCTGCGGTGATCCACCTTTCCGGTCTTGCGGCGCACTGCCGTGTTCTGCGGCATCCGCCTGTGCCCATGCGGCGGTCCGGCGCGTTCCCCTGCGGCGATCCGCCTGTGCCTCCGCGGGCCGCCCGCCTGTGCCTCCGTGGACCGCCTGCCTGTGCCTCCGCGGGCTGCCCACCTGTGCTTCTGCGGGCCGCCCACGACGCTCGAAAGGCCCCGACCGCCTGCTGCGACCGGAGCCTTTTGAGTCCGTATGCCGGATGGGTCGTTTGTTGTTAGAATTCGCCGCGGAGCGTGAATACGTGATTCGCGTCGAAGTACTTCACCGACATGAAGCCGTAGTCGAACGCCACGTTGGCCCCGAAGGCGGGCTCGAGGTTCAGCGTCGCGCCGAAGGACGGGCGCGCGAAGATATTCTCCAGCTCGCCCTGCTCGGCGACCGGGAAGATGTACGCCGCACGGATGGCGCCGTAATTGCGGTATCCGTAGCTGGCCAGGGTGCGAATCTCGCTCGGACCGTACGTATTCTCCATGAAGGTGACGCCCAGCTGCAAGCCCTCCGCCAGCAAGTAGGAGACGCCGAGGTCGACGACGGTCGGGATGTCCGCGCTGGCGGCCTCCACCTTGTAGTTGGTGGCCGAGCGGTCCGCCTCACGGGCGACCGCCTCCCGGAAAAGGGGCGAGCCGTCGTACTGCATCGACGAGCCGATATTCCGGATCGCCACGCCCACGCGCAGTCCTCCGACGCCCAGGAACTGCCGGTACTGTACGCCAGCGTCGAAGGCAAGACCTGTCGATCCGACGTTGGCGAAGTCCTCGTGGACGAGGTTGGTCGTCACGCCCACGCTGATCCGATCCGTCATCAACTTCGAATACGTCGCGCCCAGCGTGAAGAAGGTCGGACTGAAGGTCGCCCCCGTCCCTTCCATGTTGAACTCGTCGGTCTCCACGATTTCGCCCACGTCGAAGCTCCGAATGTTGACAGCCAGCGCACCGAGCCTTCCAAAGCGGAGGCCGATGCCGGCGAAGTTCACCCCGATGTCCGCAATGTAATTACGGCGGGAGAGCATCAGGAGCACGTCTCCTTCCGCCTGATCGAGGCCGGCGGGGTTCCACAGCACGCTCTCAATACTGGAGACGTTCGCCGCGGCGCCCCCTCCACCCAGGAATCGTGCGTCGACCGGCACCATCAGCTGGGGAGCGGCATTCGTTCCGTTGCGTGCATCCTGCGCCTTTATCTCCGTGACGAAGCCGAACAACAGGAGCAGTGTAAGTAGATGTATTCCTTTCATGGGATATCTCGTCTTCATCCTGATTAGTAGCGCTGCAGAATCTGCTCCTCTTGGACGAGCGCGATCTTCAGTACTTTCTCACCGAACTCCGTCTCCACGTGTGCGATGTACACGCCGCTGGCCACCGGGAGGTCGTCCTGATTGGTCAGGTCCCACTCCTCGAACTGGGTCGGCGAGTCGTGCTCGAGCACGCGGACCATGGTGCCCGCCATGTTGAAGATGCGAATGGTCGCCCTCTCAGGAAGATGCGTGAAGGTGACGAACTTGTTGAACCGGCTCGTCTCGAGCTTGCTGAATCCCAGATACGGATTGGGAAATACCTTGATCTCGTCGATCGAGGCCCGAACGTCATCCTCCACGCCGGCCTCGCTGGCCTCCGTCGCGAACTGGAATTCGTCCAGGCCGGCACTGACCGGATTCGCGAAGCGGACCCGGTAGACGTCACCCGTCTCCCAGACCGAGGCCCCGCCCTCGAGGAAGAACAATAGCCACGTCGCCTCCGGAGCCACGGGGGACGTACCGGTGCTCTGCACGGTCGATTCGTCGTACTCCGTCATCACGGGAACGATGTAATCGCGCGCCGACATGCGGTAATACTCCCCGACGCCGTCGCCCCACGGCGACTCGCCGTCGGCGTTGCGCCCGATGACGGCGAAGTTCACCTGGCGATCGTTCTCCACGTCCCACAGCTCGAACGGCATCCGAATGACCTCGCTGGCGAACTCGGACAAGTCGGTTTTGTCGAAGGCCTCGCGTTCGTAATAAGAGGCGAGCTGTCCGCCTTCGGTGCTGGGCGCCTCCATGGCTCCGTTGCCCGTAAAGCGAAACTCGAGATCGGGTGTGGCGTCCTCCACGCTCGGAAGCTCGAGGCCTGTGAACTCATCGTAGAAGCCTGTCGCGGCGCCGAAGAGCGTGGCGTCGCCCCACAGCGCGAGGCCGCTGCCCTCGACCTGCTCGTGCGAGAGGATGGTCGACGGCGCAGAGAACGTAACGTCGCTTACGTTCACCTGGATACCGTCCACCACGGGAATCTCCGTCGACGGACCGAACGGCTGATTGGTAATCGCCGGCTGCCCGTCCTTCAGAAGATTCCACGAACCCTCGCCATCGGTCTCGCTGAAGGTGACCGTCCAGGTGGCATCCGTCAGCTGACTCGGATCGACCGTCCGCGCAACGATCGTGGCGTCGCCGGACCCTGCGGCCTGCGATACGTCAAACTCCGTCGCGTGCGGCGTCACGTTCGTGACGCCCGGCCTCGGCGGCTGGGGCACGACCGTCAGGACGACGGGCGGACTCTCCATCATCCGGAACGGCACGGGCTCGTCCGTCGGCAGGTAACTGTAGGTGGTCAGGGCAAAGTGATACCTGACCCCGTTCGCCAGTGGACGTCCCCGGATCTGATCCTCTGTAATGGAGATGAACCGCTGCAGGCCCTCATTCGGGGAGATCTGCACGGGCCGCTGGATGACGAAGCCCGTCTCCTCGTCGATGACGTTGTCGAAGATGGTGCTGACCAGATTTTCCTTATCGAACGAGGCCAACTTGACCCCTTCATCGACGCTGGCCGTCCGCGACGGCAGCTGGTAGACGTTGTATCCCTCGAAACGGAACCCCTGGCTCTCGAAATCCTCCACGCGTTCGACGGCTTCGTGGTCGAATCCCCAGTTCAGCACGATTTCATCTTCCAGCTCCGCCACGTTGACGGGAGGCGTCGGCGGCGGCGTCGGAAGCTCGAAGTCCTGGTCGTAGGCGAACTGCGCGAACTGATCGTAAAACTTGAGCACCGTCACGCTCGAGAGATTGCCCGTACCGATCGCTCCCACCTGGCCGACGACGACGTCGAGCGTATCGCCGAGCTCCATCTCGAACGGTCCGGTCGACTGCACCATACGGCGGTCGCCCGGCGGCAAGTCCATACCGTCTATCCAACCGGACCCGGTAACGGGGTCGCCGGTCAGGGCAAATTCCGTCTCTTCGCCGGTGATCGAGTTGATGAACGGATCTCCCGCCGGGTATTCCGGACGCGGGCGCATGCCGCGCATCAGGTTGAACCACTGAAGCGTCCCGGAATATTCACTGAGGTCCGGGTCGGATATGTCCGAGCCGGCGGCAAAGTAAACGAAGCTCGTCATGTCGAGCGTATCCCCCTCAGCCGTGATGGGCCCCTGGAGAAAGTCCCATCCTATCGCGGGAGGGGCAAGGTCGTGATTCCGGTAGACGACGTCGCTCGTCTCGGCGTTATAAGAGTATCCGAGCGAGAGCGTGGTGTCGCTTCCGGAAAAGTCGTTCGAGAAGTCCCCGACGTCCGGATCCGTCCACCAGACGGCGAACATGGAGTCGATGCGCGCATCGGACGGCGTGTCCGGCAGGCCGGTATAAATGAGCCGGGATCGGATGAAGGAGATGTTGCCGAGCGGGGCGCTCGCCGCAAAATCGTAGCCCCAGATCGTCTGCTGCAGCTCGACGCCGATCGGCGGCGAGCCGTAGGACTGCTCGGACACGCCTGGGCGAAGATCGTTGGTCACGACCCAGAGCGTCTGAGCGGCTCCCGGCTCGCCGGGGATGTCCGTCTCCGGATCGTAGAGGCCGTCCCCGTTGACGTCCTCGAACGGCGCGCCCCATTCGGCGGGCCAGTTGACCCAGTCGTACTCGTACTGGTCCGCCACGTCCTGCATCTGAGAGGGCGACACATTCTCGCTCAGGACGCCGTAGAACTGGGACGCCGAGGCTCTCAGGAATTCATTACGGGACTCTCCGGAAAGATCTCGCCAGTTTCTCACCACCCGGTAGACGTGGTACTTGGCCCGATCCGACGGATCGTCGGGACCCACCACGTTGCCGTTGGCATCACGCAGCACGCGGCCGGGATCCATGCCCGTCTGGTACGTACTGCCGTTCACGCGCACTCTGATGGCCCGGCCGTCCTCCACGATGCCGCCCCATACGAAACCCTGCGCGAATACGGCGCCGGCCGACGTTCCCTTCGGGAGGCCTCCATTGACGTGGGAGAAGTGGTCGATCCAGTCGAACTTCGCATCTCTCGTAATCCAGGTCGTCATGTTATTGACGTCCAGGATCTGAGCGGTCGGATGGATGACTTCCTGAGGGGCCGTCCTCACCGAAGATTTGTTTTGCGCTACGGCCGAGCTCAGGAAGGCGAACTGGAGAAGCAGAATCGCCGCCGCGCCGGCACCTTGTTTTAGCTGCAATTGCATCTTATGTCCTTCGTTTCTATTCGACTTTCGACCGCATGCTCTAGAGCTCGACGCGAAGGCCGATGCGCACCTGCCGCGGTACTGCGAACAGGTCGAGGCCGGTGTCATCGATGTAGTGCTGGCGGTTCAGGAGATTGATCGCATTGTAGTACTGGACGAACTGGTCTCCTCTGGCCTGCACGATCTGGCGGCTGAGCGCCGGGTCGGACAGGAATCCGTCGTCGTCGGCGTTGCCGGTCCGCAGATACACGTTCACGATGTTCTTCGTATCGAATATGTTCTGCACATACGAGTAAGCCGTCGCTTGAAGCCCGCCGACCGAGAATCCTTTCTCGATGCGCAGATCCGTATTGAAGAACCAGGGCGTCTGGGAGGCGCCCAGCGGCTCGACCGGAATACGGCCGCGCGGGTCCTCATCCGTCAGCAGCGCGCCTTCGCCGGCACCCCGCTGCCCGATGCCGCCGACGCTCCGGGTGAAGCGGTGCCCGCTGTGAAACGTGACGAGCACGTTGGCCGACCAGTGCTGCAGCAGCGGGCCGCCGGTCTCTCCGCTGCGGTAGTCGATCATCACCGAGCCGCGATGCCGTTCCTCGAAGGCCAGCGGCTGGATGAGGCTCGGCGGTGCCGTCTCGTTCTCCAGCGCCGATACCTGGCCGCTTGGTTCAGAATTCGTCCCTTTGGCATCGGTCAGCGTGTAGTTGAACATTCCCATGAAATTGAAGACGCGTCGCGTGCGAAGCGACAGCTCGAATCCTCGAGCAATGGCGAAGTCGCCGTTCTGGAACACGTTGTAATCGCCCGCCTCGGACGCCGGATCGGTGCCGATCTGCACGATCTCGAGCTGCCCGTCCGTCTTGCGGTAGAAGGCCGTCAGGTCGAAGGCCGCCTCGTTCGTGAACTGATGACCGATTCCGATCTCGTACTGCGTGGTCTTGATCGGATCCAGGTCCCACGCGAAGGGCTGGCGGATGAAGAACTGGCCCGAGAAGATGGTCGCCATCCGGGATCTCCGCGTATAGGCAAAGTTCATGTCGGGCATCTGCGCGAACTTTCCGTACTGCAGGTGGAAGACGGTCCGGTCGGTAACCGGGAACGAGAGACCGAGCCGCGGCTGCAGCACGCTCGTGCCGCCGGCCGGCTGCAGGCCCTCGACCGACCAGTTCGCCCGGTCGAACTGAGGACTGGTCTTGTCCTCCGTGGTCCACAGGTCCATATCGAAGTAATCCCAGCGAAGGCCGGCGTTCACGATAATGTCGTTGAACTCGATCCGGTCGTTGATGTAGAGCGACGAGGTGACCGGATGCTTCGGAGCGTCCGGACCGCTGTCGATCTTGTTCATGAACTCATCGTATCCGATCCCCCCGTAGCCGCTCCGGCGGATTTCAGCCGCCACCGCGGGCGTCGCCGCAGCGATCGAATCGGCGTACGTCTCGTCGTTCTGGAGCCGGGAAGCGAGACTGCGAGGCACGAGCACGTACTGTCGGAGCGTCCACCGCTGATAATGCCCTCCGACGGCGAGCGCGTGGTTGCCCGCCTGGGAGCGAAGGGCGAGCGCGGTGTTGAAATAGGACTGCTCTCGCCGCTGGTAGGGCGCGGTGGTTGAAGGCGTGATTGAAGGCTGGCCCGGCCGCGCGAACTCGAATCCGGTGAAGACGTAGTCGGCGGGCGGCGTATAGGCACCCCGCCAGTCCGCCGTGTACAGCTCGGCGAGGTCGGGATTGTCGCTCAGCGCCTCTCGAACCGCCTCTCGACTGTAGTAATCGACCAGGTCCAACACGGCACCCCCGGCGCCGTCGGCACTGGGCTGATCGAAGAGCGGATCGAACATCTCGAAGTCATACTGGAAGAAGCCGCCGCTCGCTTCCAGGTACGTATTGTCCGTCAGGAAGTAGTTCGCCTGCACGCTGCCCAGACGGCGCGTGTCCTCCCGCTTCGGAAGCCGCTCCGTGTTGTACATGTTCAGAATCGGCAGGCTGTTCAGGCGGCGGTCCCTGTTCATCTGCGCGTATCCGAGGCGGACGCGGAGCGGATGAAAGTTGAAGCTCAGCGTACCGTTTACACGCAGCAGGTCCTCCGGCCGGCCCATGCCGGGCAGCTCGCCTTCCTCCCAGGCCAGCGCCGCACGCGCCGTATCGCCGGTAATGTCGTCCACCGGCACGCCGAGATCGGATCCGAACCAGAACTGCGGGTTGTAATTGTCGGCGCTCTGGTGGTTGAGCGCCAGGAAGAAGCGGTGCTCATTGGTGAAGGGACCGCCCGCGGTGACCGTCAGGTCGTCGAAGGCGTAGGAATGAGCGCCGAAGGCGGATGCGGCCTCGTCCGTTTCGTACTGGACGGAGGTGGAGAGCCGGGGGCCTCCCGTTCGCAGGACCTGCTGCACGATGCCGGCGTTGGCGCCGCCGAGCTCGGCGCTGTAGCCGCCGGCAAACACCTGGATCTCTTCGAGCGCCTC
>CAZXHQ010000039.1:0-13373 GCA_964640145.1 uncultured Rhodothermales bacterium
ACGGCTTCGCCCAGGCCGTCGCGCATCAGAAAGAGCGCATTCAGGGTCTGTTCGAAAATACCGCGATTGGGAACGACCAGGAGCGGTTTCCCGAGGAAGAGGGCCTCGCTGGCCAGCGTAAAGCCGGCCGTCGAGATTACGGCGCGGCTGGAGCCCAGGTCCTCGAGGAATTCGTCGATGCACGGTTCCTTGAACCGGACGTTCGGATAGTCCCGCGCGCTCTCCGGCCGGTCGAAGTTGTAGACGATGAAAGGCGCGTCGACCTCACGAAGTGTTTGGAGGACGTGGTCGGCCCCGTCGCTGTCGTTGTAATAGACGAGGACGTGCTCGCCGCGCGTCGGCGTCACGCGCTGAACGGCCGGACGCACGATCGGTGGGATGAGTATCGTCTTCGAAGGCCTCCGAAGGGGCGGATAGAAGAAGGAAGTAATGAGCGTCAGCTCGGGATTGCGAGGCGCGATGAGCCCGACCGCCAGCCCGGTAAGCATCGCATCCCAACGATACTTCATCGGTAGGCCGTAGGAGGTCTTCGTAACGACCTCCTGATGATTGAAAGAGATGACGGGGATGCCGAGCCGGTGGGCAGCCCGGTGGGAGAAGGCTTCGAAGTCGGTAATGAGCAGGTCGGCACGGCTCTGCTCGAACCTCCGGGAAAGATCCGTGACGATGCCATCGAGATGGACGATCGAATCCCAGTTGCTGCGAAGCGTCTGAAACAGGCATAGATCGTTGCCCTCCATGACCTGCCGGAGGGAGGGGACGTCGATGACCGGCTCCTCTTTCATCGAGAGGATCTCGCGCGCCGTACCGCCGCAGCAGAAGACGATCTCGTGGCCGCGCGCACGCAACGCGTCGGAGATCGCCATGACGCGGGACGTGTGGCCGCGACCCTGGCCGCTGAGTGCATAGATGATTCTTGCCATATTTACCCGGGGGGCACGAAAGCTTACCCTCCGAGCACCTCTTTGTTAAGTGGCACGAGCTGATGCAAAACGGGCGGAAGGTCGCAACTGAGACGTTCCGCCCTACACAGTCGCCGTCCTACGGTTTCCCCGGGGCGAAAGTTCGTTATCCGGCGACCCTGAAGAACTGCCGTCGCTCAACGCCGCATCCGCAACCCGGCGGCGAGGCCGCCGGGCACGGGTCGAAGCGAAAGTGTAAGGTCCTCGCCGACGTCGAAATCGAGCAGATGCGCACTCACATACGCGTCGAGCATCGAGAGCCCATAGAATAAGCCGATGCCAATGTACAGAAGGTCACGGTTGCGCCGGAGATTGTCGCGATGCTCTCGAAAGAGCCGGGTCAGCTGCGTGCTGCGCTGTTCGGCCTGGTCCGGCGTCAGTCCGAGCTCGGCGATGAGCGTCAGATAGTCCTCCTCGAAATGGGCCGGGACCTCGTAGCCGGCCGATTCCCGTACGAGCCAGTGGAAGGCGTGTCGGTAGCGGAGGTAGGTACGGTTCACATAGAGCGCCGAGCCGACGACGCCGGCCAGCCCGCCCCAGACGATCGGTGCCTTGTAGTACTGCCGGTTGTAGAGCTGGCCCCACCCCGGTACGGCGGCGGCCCGCCAGAGCGCTCCCCGGGGCGAATGATCGGGGCGGGCGCCCGCGTCGAGCGACACGCCGGTCGTATCCTGCCCCAGGACGGGCCGCAGGCTCGCGAGGCCGGCCAGGACGATCGTGAGCACGGCCGCATGCCGGAGTGGAACGCCGCGTCTCACGCTCATCCCCCGATTATCCGGTCGAGGAGACGCTCGAGGTCTTCGTTGGAGTAGTATTCGATCTCGATGTGGCCGCCGTCGCTCTTATGGCGGATCTTGACCTGTGTGCTCAGGTAGTTCCGCAGCCGCGTCGTGTAGTCCTTGAGCTGCAGCGCATCCCGGTCGGCCGGCGCCGTCCGGACCGGCGTCCGCGGCGGCGCGGCATCTTCCGTGGAGGTGCGCCAGCGCCGCACCCGCTTCTCCACGTCGCGGACGGAGAGCTCGTTCTTCTCGATCTCGTCGATGAGACGCTGCTGCAACTCTTCGTCTTCGACGTTGATGAGGGCGCGGGCGTGCCCCACCGAGACGATGCCGTCTCGCAGGCTCGCCTGGATGCGTGCCGGCAGCTTCAGCAAGCGCAAAAAATTGGCGATCGTGGCGCGTCCCTTGCTGACCTTCTCGGCCACCTCTTCCTGCGTCAGATCGCACTCGTCTATGAGCCGCTGGTATCCGAGCGCCACCTCGATCGGGTTGAGTTCTTCGCGCTGGATGTTCTCGACGATGGCCATCTCCAGCATTTCCTCCGAATCGGCCTGCCGAACGTAGGCCGGAATGCGGTCGAGGCCGGCCCGTCTCGCCGCCCGCAGCCGGCGTTCACCGGAGATGGTCTCGAAGCCGTCTTCGGTGGCGCGGACCGTGATCGGCTGAATCACGCCGAGCTGGCGAATCGACTCGGCGAGTTCGTCGAGCGCCTCCTCCTTGAAATCCTTTCGAGGCTGGTACGGATTCGGTCGTACCAGGGCGACGTCCACCTGAGCCACGCGTCCGACGAGACGGATCCGGTTCGAGCGTCGGGGCGCGTCGAGCTCGGCCTCCTCCTCCTCGGACGGAAGGATGGCGCCCAGGCCGCGACCCAGTGCTGCTTTCTTCGATGCCATGATCGTAAGGGATGAAAGGGCCTAGTTCGCGTAGCCGTCGGCGGCCGCTGACGAATTCGAGAACGCCGTCCCGCCCGTCTCGTCGACGGGCTCCTGCGTTTCTTCCGGATCCAGAAACGACGCGCTGTTTTTGATGATCTCGCGGGCCAGGGCAATGTAGTTGCGCGCCCCGACGCACGTCGCATCGTAGAGCAGTACGGGCTTCCCGAAGCTCGGAGCCTCGGACAGCCG
Source organism: uncultured Rhodothermales bacterium (assembly GCA_964640145.1). Classification (GTDB taxonomy): domain Bacteria; phylum Bacteroidota; class Rhodothermia; order Rhodothermales; family VXPQ01; genus CAZXHQ01. The sequence continues at coordinate 2,869 of CAZXHQ010000039.1, forward strand.
GACGTTGCGCTGAATGATCGTACGAAACACCTTGTCGCCGAAGTAGCGGCGAACTTCCTCGGCCACCTGGTTCGACAGGCGCAGCCGCGTATCGAACATCGTCAGGAGGACGCCCTCGATCTCGAGGTTCGGGTTGAGGTGCTGCCGGACGATCTTTATCGTATTGAGAAGCTGGCCGAGTCCTTCCAGGGCGAAGTACTCCGCCTGCACGGGTACCAGCACCGCATGCGATGCAGTCAGCGCATTGACGGTGAGAAGTCCCAGGGACGGCGGGCAGTCGATGATGACGAAATCATAACTGCGCCGCACGCTTCGAAGCGCGCGTTTGAGAATGCGCTCTCGCTCGGCAACGTCGATCATCTCGATCTCGGCCCCCACCAGGTTGATGTGGCTGGGGACGACGTCGAGAAAGTCCATCTCCGTGGATCGCACGGCGTCCTCGAGACGAATGTCCCCGATCAGGACCTCATAGGTCGAGTTGCCGGGGGCCTTATGTTCGATCCCGAGCCCGGACGTCGCGTTCGCCTGCGGATCGACGTCGATGAGCAGGGTCGAGTGCTCCGTGGCGGCCAGCGATGCGGCGAGGTTGATCGACGTCGTCGTCTTCCCCACGCCGCCCTTCTGGTTGGCGACCGAAATGACTTTTCCCATTGACTACCTGCGTTACTGACGTGGCGTCCAGCTTCGTCGGTCGACGAGCCTGCACTCGAGCGCCCAATCTATGAAGATTCGCATTCCCAAACCAGTTGGAAGGGCCGGCCGCGCTTTCCTATCCGCCAGATCTTCCGCGGTTTCCTTTTCCATCGCAACGTGCGTAGAAACAACACGTTGGCGAACGCCGGATCTTCACCTCCACTGAGGAATTCGGTGCATGCGCCTTCGGTGCTTCGTTTATTACGAGACGTCGATTGCGTAGTGTGTGAAAGCTTCCAGGAATTCAACGTTTGCGATCGCCGTGGCCCGTCGGTTTATACTTAGATCCGAAGACCATGAACCGCTCCACGAGCGGCTCACGATCGACTACGCGGCGGAGCTCAACGAGCAGCAGCTCGCCGCTGCGACGGCGCCGGGCGGGCCCGCCCTTGTGATCGCCGGCGCCGGAACGGGCAAGACGCGAACGCTCGTCTACCGCGTGGCGTATCTCGTGGAAACCGGTATCGATCCCGATCGGATCGTGCTGCTGACCTTCACGCGCCGCGCGGCACGCGAGATGCTCACGCGGGCGGCCACGCTCCTGGACGGCCGCTGCAAGCGCGTCTCGGGCGGAACCTTCCATTCCTACGCTCTCGGCATCCTTCGCCGGTACGCCGGCCTGATCGGTTACTCGAACAACTTCAACATTCTTGACGCCGCCGATGCGGCCGACGTCGTCGACGTCCTGCGCACGGGCCGGGCGCACCATCAATCCGACAGGCGATTCCCGCGCAAGAAGACCATCTACAACATCTTCTCCGCTGCTACGAATCGCGGCCAGTCGCTGGAGGAGGTCCTCGAAGCAAAGTATCCCCAGTTCTTCGAATTCATCGACGCGCTTTCGGACCTCCGAAGCGCCTACGGCGAATTCAAGCGCGATCACGGGCTGATGGACTACGACGACCTGCTGCTCCGGACGCTGGAGCTGTTCGACGAGCAGCCGAACGTGGAGAAGCAGGTCGGGGCGGGCTGCCGCTACGTGCTCGTCGATGAATATCAGGATACGAACAAGCTGCAGGCCGAGCTCGTGCGGCGCTTTGCGTCCGTCCACGGCAATGTCATGGTCGTCGGCGACGATGCGCAGGCCATCTATCGCTTCCGCGGCGCCGACTTCCGCAACATCTTCGACTACCCGCAGCAGTTCGAGGGCACGCAGGTACTGAAGCTCGAGAAGAATTACCGATCCAACCAGCCGATTCTCGACCTGGCCAACCACCTCATACGGAAGGCCTCGAGAAAGTACGACAAGACCCTTCAAAGCGACGTCAAGGACGGCGAGCGGCCGGCCGTCGTGCCGGCGCCCGATGATCGCGACGAGAGCCGATTCGTCAGCCAGATGGTGCTCCACCTCCGCGAGCAGGGCGTGGCGCTGAACCGGATGGCCGTGCTGTTCCGCAGCAGCTTCAACTCCTACGATCTCGAGATCGAGCTGAACCGGCACAACATCCCGTTCGTAAAGTATGGCGGGCTGAAGCTGAGCGAGGCCGCGCACATCAAGGATGCCGCCGCGCATCTCAAGGTTGCCGAGAATCCGATGGACGCCGTCGCCTGGAACCGGATCCTGCAGCTGCTCGACGGCATCGGACCCAAGACGGCGCACGACCTCATCGAATGGATCACGACCGCAGAGGAGGACCCGTTTCTGATCGAAGACCGTCCGTTCTCGCCGCGCTACGTCGACGAGATCAAGAAGCTCTTCGACATGCTGCGGACGCTTCGAAGCGGCGAACGCGCACTGGTCGACCAGGTCGAGGCCGTCGTCACCTACTACGAGCCGATTCTAAAGCGGCGCTATTATGAAGACTATCCGAAGCGGCTGCAGGATCTGGAGCACTTCGTGGCGCTGGCGCAAAATTACCGGGAGCGCGGCGAATTTCTGTCGTCGATGGCGCTCGACCCCATCGAGCTGACGGCGCTCGATGCGGATCCCGTCGAAGAGGATGAAGCGCCGCTGGTGCTCTCGACGATCCATTCGGCGAAAGGCCTGGAGTTTCACACGGTGTTTATCATCCACGCGCTCGACGGCATCCTGCCGTCGGGCTACGCGCTGAAGGATCCCGACGCGCTCGACGAAGAACTGCGGCTGCTGTACGTGGCCGTCACCCGCGCCGAGGAGAATCTCTTCATCTCATATCCTATCTTGCAGTACCGGCGCTTTCAGGGACAGTACCTGTCTAAGCCGAGCCGCTTCATCCAGGACGTGCCCGAGACGCTGCTCGAAGAGATGCAACTCGTCGAAGAGGATGCGGCCGCGCTGCCGCCCCCCGAGGAGCGGGAGCGGCTCCCCGGTCCGACGCATCGCGACGGTTCGGCCGGGGCCCGAGGTGACGGCGAGGTCGGCACGGCGGGCGAGAGAGGCACGGACGCCGGCAGGGTTTCGGAATCGGACGTAGAATCGGAGGACGGTCTCCCGTTCTGAGAGTCGATGAGCACGAGGACAGCCGAAGACTTGCCCATCTCAAAGCCGCATCTGCAGGCTCGGATCGAAGAGGTGGATTTCGATGCCATCGAGGTGATTCGCGAGCTCAACGCGGCCATCTTCGACGAAGAGCGCATCATCAACACGTTCGATCGGGAGGACCTCATGATGCTCCTGGCCCGGGTCGACGACCATCCGGCCGGCTTCAAGGTGGGGTATCGCGAGAACCGATTCGTCTTTTACAGCGCCAAGGGCGGGGTCCTTCCCGGGTACCGCAGGCGGGGACTGGCGCGGCAGATGCTGTGGTACATGATGGACGAGGCCCGACGTCGCGGCTACGTACGTTTCACGTACGATACCTTTCCGAACCGCGATCGTGGCATGACCGTCCTGGGCCTCAATGAGGGCTTCCGCGTCGTCAAGGCCGACTTCAACAAGACCTACCGCGATTGGCGTCTGCGCCTGGAGAAGCGGCTATAGGCGCCGGAAGAAAGAGCATCGAAGTAATGCCGAACAGATTGGCTGCGAAGCAGGCTGCGGGAAAGCGGGCCGCTTCCATGGTAGCGGACGGTATGCGGGTGGGCCTGGGCACCGGGTCCACGACGGCATTCGCACTGGAGGAGCTGGGGCGCCGCGTTCGAGAGGAGGGTCTGTCCATCCTCGGAACGCCCACGTCGTCGTCGTCCGAGCGGCTCGCGCGCGAGCTCTGCATCCCGCTGGCCACGCTCGACGAGCTGGACCGGATCGACATCGCCCTCGATGGAGCCGACGAGGTGGATCCGGATCTCAACCTGATCAAGGGCCGCGGTGCCGCGCACACCCGCGAGAAAGTCGTGGCGTCGGTATCCGACCGATTCGTCGTGCTGGCCGACGCCTCAAAGCTCGTCGACCGGCTCGGCTCGCGAGCGCCCGTCCCCGTCGAGGTGCTCCCCATGGCGGTCCATCCCGTGGAATTGGCGTTGCGCCGCCTCGGCGGGGAACCGCGGCTCCGCAGAGGCGAGCGCAAAGATGGACCCGTCGTGACCGACCAGGGGTTCTGGATTCTCGACGTTGCGTTCGACGGCATCGAGGATCCCGACGAGATGGACCGCGCCATCAAGTGCCTCCCGGGCGTGCTCGATCACGGCATTTTCGTAGGGCTCGCCACGGCCGTGTTGGTGGGGCAGCACGACGGGAGCGTGCAGGAGATCACCCTCGAAGGCGTGCGACGATCTCCGTCGTGACGTCAGGCGTGGACTCAGCCGGCGGAGGAGGACGGGAAGATCTCCGTACGGCGGATTTCACCCCCGCCGGGCAAATCGAGGGCACAAAAAAAGCCCCGCTCGACCTGCGAGCGGGGCTTTACGAAGGTGGTACGCCGGGCGCGTGAGACCGCCCCGGCCACGTCGAACCGCGGCGTCAGTTGAGTCTGAACGTAATCGGCAGCGACATTTTGACCTTTACGGCCTTTCCGCGCTGCTTGCCCGGCGTGAACTGAGCCTGCCGAACGGCACGAACCGCTTCCTCGTCGCAGCCGGCACCGATGCCGCGGACGACTACGGGGTCCTGTACGCCGCCGTTTTCATCGACGACGAACTGCACGATGACTCGCCCCTCGACCCCGGCCTTCTTGGCGATCTCGGGATAGCGGATCTTGCTCTGGATCGAGCTCAGGCCGCCGATCAGTTCCGGCATCTCCTCCACGATCACGAAGATCTCCGGCTCGGTCTCTTCCTCCTCTTCCTCGACAGGCGGCGGAGGTGGAGCCGCTTCGACGGGTGCATCCAGATCGAGCGAGGCGTCGAGGTCGAGCGCTTCATCCTCCAGAATCTCGTCGTTCGGTACCTCAACGGGGACCGGCGGCTTCGGGGGCGGCGGCGGCTGCTCGATCTGAGTGGTCTGCTGGATCTCTTCCATGTTGATCTGCTCCTGCTCCGGCATGACGATCTCGAAGTCGTCCTTCGGAGACCAATCTACGCGGAAGGCGAGAATCAGAATGCCCAGCGTGGCGACGAGTCCGATCTCGATGTAGAGCGGATACCGGTTTCGCAGGTCGTATTTTTCTTCTTTGCGTAATGCCATATTGGACGCTCGTTAGGTGCGGTCTATAAAATGTGCCAGGAATATAGGAAATAAAAACCCGCCGGGGATATAGACATTCGGCACGTAAGGTTCATCTAGTTTTGGAAAACCCTGGAAATTTCGGTCCGGTTCCGTGAATTCGGCATCGGCTGCTCGGGCGTGTTCTCGGGCGCGGCGCGGAATCGGACAAGCAGCGTCCCGGAGGCGCTCTTGCCGACGCACGTACAGCCGCTGGAGGCGCTCGGCGTCGGCCCAGGCCCGGCGCAGCGAGCGTCCCCGAAATGCAGCGCGATCCGGATCCCGTCGAATCCCCATCAGGGATCCTGCCGGTCCCGCCAGAGATGGTGCGCGCCCACCGCCGCCAGCAGTCCGGCCGCATTTGCCAGGACGTCGTAGGCGTCCGGCTGCCGATCGAACGGCAGCAGGCCCTGGTAGATTTCCGTAAGGCCGGCCAGCAGGATGCCGGCGATGAGGACGTTCCGGACGGCCGCCTTCCGGGAATGGTTCGTTACCCCGAGCCAGAGCCATCCGAATACGAGAAAGATGGCGAAATGGACCAGCTTGTCGGCGCTTGCGGCCGGGGCGGCCGGCAGGCTCTCGCCGGGAATGGAGCACAGCGCCACGATCAGGAGCGTCCATGCGACGGCGGCGGCGATCTTCCACCTCATAGGCCGAGCCGTTCTTTCATGACGAAGGGAAGCTGCGCGATCATGTCGGTGGCGATGAGCGATCGACCGGCACGCTGCGAGGCGTACCGGTCCGCGGCCGCCCCTCCCAGATGGAGGGCGCTGACGGCGGCGCGTTCGGCGTCGAGGCCCTGTGCCAGCAGGCCGACGCAGAGTCCAGCCAGGACGTCGCCCGTGCCCGCCGAGGCGAGGGCCGGCCCGCCCGTCGCGTTGATCCATGCGCGGCCGCCGGGGGTGGCCGTCACGCTCGGCAATCCCTTCAGCAGCAGGACGCAGTTCCAGGCCTCGGCAAAGTGCTGCGCGAGGGCAATTCGGTCGTCGGGGTCGATGCCCGTCGCCTCCAGCTCGCTGCCGGCGAGACGACGGAACTCGCCCAGGTGCGGCGTGAGGATCCACCGCCCGGCGGCGTGCCGTTTGACCAGATCCAGGTGTCCGGCCAGGGCATTGAGCCCGTCGGCGTCGACGACCACCGGGACGTCGGTCGTCTCCAGCAGGCGCCGAACGAACGCCTGCGTGTCGTCGGCGCGGCCCAGGCCGCAGCCGACCAGAACGGCTCCGGCCTTCTCGAGTCGTGCCTGCAGGTGCGCCACCCCCTGCCGGGGGTCCATCCCGCGGTCCGAGGCCGGCAGCGGCACGGTTGTGACCTCCGTCAATTTTACGGCGAGCACGTCCTGGATCCGTTCGTCGCAGCCGCAGACGACGTAGCCCGCGCCGGCGCGCGCTGCGGCCGCAGAAGCCATGGCGGGGGCTCCGGTCATACCCGCCGAGCCTGCGACGACGAGTGCGAGTCCGACCGAATACTTGTGGGCGTCGCTCCCTCGTCCGGGCATCCAGCCGCGAAGCGCATCATCGGACGAGAGCAGCGCGCAGCCGGGTCCGGTTCGTGCCGCGGCGTGGCGGAGCGCGAAGCGCGGAATGCCGATGTCGACGACCTCCCGGTCTCCGCTGAAGTCGGGCCCCTCGTTCAGCAGCAGACCCGTCTTGAGCGCCCCCATGGTATAGGTCACCTCGGCGCGGAAGGCGGCGCCGAGCGGCCGCCCCAGATCGGTGTGCAATCCGGACGGAACGTCGACGGCCACCTTCAGGCCCGGCGCGTCGTTGAGCCGGTCGACGAGCGTCCGGATGGGCTCGCGCAGCTCCTTGGTGAGCCCCGTACCCAGCAGCGCGTCGACGTGTACGTCGGCCGCGGGCGGCGCGGCACCGTCCGTGAACGGCTCGAGGATAAGGCGCCGATCCGCCTCGCCGCCCTCCAGCCTGGAGAGGAGCTCGAACTGAGCATGGGCGTCGTTGCTCATCGATCCCGGCTCGCCCAGGTACACGACGCGCACCGGAAAGCCCCAATCCGAGAGATACCGCGCGATTACGAAGCCGTCCCCGCCGTTGTTGCCCTTGCCGCAGTAGACCGCCACCCGGGCGTTCCGATCGAGCCGGCGCCTCAGGGCGGCGGCCGTGGCCCGGCCGGCGGATTCCATGAGGGTGCGGCCCGGAAGGCCGAACTCGCGGATCGTGTATTCGTCCGCCGACCGCATCGCGGCGGCGGTAAGTACCGGGTCTGTGGGTCGGGGCGGCATCATGACGGTGCGGCTCTATGGCGTGTGGCGAATCCGAAGCGTGTCGGGCAGCGAAGTTTCCCATCGGGGGCGGACGCGGGTCGGCTCGGTCGACCACTCGATCGGTTCCGGCTCGACGTACGGCTGCAGCATGCCGCCGCTCCACGCCCCGTTTTCGTCGCCATCCGCGAAGGCTCGAAGACGGTAGGTGCCGGCCGGAAGCCCTGAGAAGAGGAAGGTGCCCCCCGAGTCGGCGACCACCTCGTAGCGAGGGACGGGGCCCTCCACGTCCTCCGGAAATACCTCGACCACGACGGGCTCGATCGGCGAGGCGACCACGCCCTGGATTTCGCCGGTTTCGGAGGCGGGGACTCGCTGGTAGACGGCGGTGAAGGTGGAGTCGCCACGCGCCACCATGGCGCCGTCGATCCGTACCTCCACGGGGCCGGCCTCGATGAGCGGCGGTTCCGGCACGAGCCGATAGGTCGTGCCGTCATCGGTCAGGGCGGAGAAGGCGAGCGCCGTTCCGTTCGAATCCACGACGCTGACCGCTTGCCCCAGCAGGGTTTCGCCGATGGGTGCATTGAAGCGGATCCCCGGCTCCAGGCCGCGGGGAAGCGTGTAGTCGACCTCGGCCGCGGGCAGAAAAGCCAGAAACCGGACCTGAACGGTGTCTTCGGCGGTCGAGGGGGTAAAGCCGACCGCCTGGTCCAGCACCGGATTTCCGCTGGTGTCCGCAAGGGCGGACGGGTGAAGCAGATGGGCGACCGGATCGAGATGCGGCGTCGTAAAGAACACCTGCCGCGGGTCGTTCGGCTGGATGTAGAGATCGGTGACGTCGACGGGCGCCTCCGTCGTCGAGTCGCGGAGCGACCACGCGGACGCATCCCTCTCGGCGAAGCGCACGGGCTCGCTCAGGCGAAGAGCGTGGCGCGTGGAGGAGAGGGACTGGACGCGGAGCGGCGCCGGGCGCGTGGTGTCGAGCCGGGTCAGCACCCACGGCCGCTCGAGCGGGGCGGCGACGGTGTCGGCAAACACGGCGGGCGCCGGGGGCGCGGCGAAGGGTTCCTGCGGATCGGGCGCGACGTTCCGATTTTCGTCGCGCAAGCCGATCACGTAATAGTACTGTTCGGTGAGATGCGTGAACGAAAAAGCGCCCGACGGGTCGGTCTGCGTCCGGTAGGCCGGCCGTGCTGGAAGTGAGTCGGGCGCCGAGCTGTCGGGCCGCGCGTAGGCGAAGACGTCGACGCCCGCGGCGGGATCGGCGGCGCGCGGCAGCACGACGCTGCCCGAGAGCCTGCCGGTGCTGATGGTCGGACCGGTCGAGAACGCTAGCGTGACGGGCGAGGTGAGGGCTACGTTCCGGACGTCACGGAGTTCGGTATCGAGGGTCACGACGTACGTCGTGTTCGGACGGAACCCGTCGGGAAGGCGTATTTCGACGGAGCGCCCGCTCCATGAAATTTCGGCCGGGGCCGCAGGATCCGGTGAGATGGAGAGCGCCTGGCTGAACGACCCTTCGTCGACGTACTCGGAGAAGGTGATGCGGATGGTCTCGCCGGAGACGTTGACGGAGCCGGGCACGGGCGTGCTGGCTTCGATCTGAGGCGGCATCTCGTCCGGCGGACCGCCCGTCGGCGGCATGGGCGTCGCACAGGAGGCGAGCAGGATCGCACACAGCCACGCACCGAGCCTCATCATGAATCTTCCCCGTTCCCGGTGCGAAGCGTGTAGAACAGATAGAGGGCGACGGCCGTCGCAGCGGTGAGGACGGCCGGTTCGAGCACACGCCGTACCCAGCCGCCCTGCGGCAGGTCGGCGCTCGTTTCGGGGTAGGCGTCGGTCTGCACCGCGGCGACCCGGGTCCGCGCGATCGTGTCGGACCGAACGCGCGCGCAACGGTCGTCGGCGAGCACGCGGCCCTCTGCGTCCGTCAGCGTATAGCGGAGGGCGAGCCGCACCGTTCGCGCGATTCGTCCGTCATCGCGGGCGTATGCGACGTCGGCCTCTTCTATGGTATAGGAGACGCGGGCCTCGCCGTCCGCCTCTCCGGCGAGGAAGATCTCCCGTCCGTCGGCCTGCCAGGAAGCGACGAGCGCCGAGCGGAGGTACGGCATCTCCGTCGGCGCGTCGACCAGGAACCGGTCGATCTCCGGCGGAAGCTCGCCCAGGCACGCTACGGCCATATCCTGGAAGAGGGTGACATTAGTGGATTGTGCGGCCGACGAGGCGGCCGTCGTCGCCGCCAGGAGCAGCACGGCGACGACCCTATGCGTAGATGCCCCGAAGCCGAAGTGCGCTGGCCACCTTGTCGACGGCAAGGACGTACGCGGCGATGCGCATGGAGACGTCGTATGTCTGACTGGCTTCAAAAACATTGGCGAATGCATTCCGCATGATGCGGTCGAGGCGATGGTTGACCCGGTCGAGCGTCCAGAAGTAGCCCTGCCGGTTCTGGACCCACTCAAAATAGGAAACCGTAACGCCGCCGGCATTGGCCAGAATATCCGGAATTACGAGGACTCCTTTTTCACTGAGGATGTCGTCGGCTTCGGCCGTGGTCGGGCCGTTGGCGCCCTCGGAGATGATGCGGGCCCGTATGCGGTGGGCGATGCGCTTGTTGATCTGATCCTCCTTGGCGGCCGGCACGAGCACGTCGACGTCCAGCGTCAGGAGCTCGTCGTTCGTGATCGGATCGGCCATCTGATAGCCTTCCAGCGAATTTCGGTTGGCGGCGGCGTAGTCGATCATGGCGGGGATGTCGAGGCCGTTTTCGCTGTAATATCCGCCGGAGACGTCACTGACCGCCAGGACCTTGCACCCCCGCTCCTGAAGCAGCTTCGCCGCGACCGCGCCGACGTTGCCGAACCCCTGGACGGCCAGGTCGCACTGGGCCGGAAGAAGGCCGACGCGATCCATCGCGGCAAGCGTCACGGTCATCACGCCGCGTCCCGTCGCCTCCTTCCGGCCGTAGGATCCCCCCAGCATGATGGGCTTGCCCGTTACGACGGCGTTTTCGGTGCGCCGCGCATGCATCGAGTAGGTATCGACGATCCACGCCATGATCTGCTCGTTCGTGTTCATGTCCGGCGCCGG
>CAZXHQ010000040.1:0-8769 GCA_964640145.1 uncultured Rhodothermales bacterium
GGATTTGTTACAACAAGAGCGCGTGAACGTTGGTTTCATTCTTGATACATGCTCGCCCGTCTACCTGGAGGCCGTTCCGGGCGTCCGCGAGGGCGTCGCGGGCCGATTTGCCTCCCAGAGGAACGCCGTGAATCCACGCGCGGCGGGTCGACGGTCCGCTAGCGGTCCATGTAGCCCGGAAGGCACGCTTCATACGGCTCGCGCAGCGCTTCCGCATGCACGTCTACGATCGTCCGACCGTCGACCTTGATCGCCAGCGCGCCCGTCCGGACGCGTCCGATCCTGGTCAATCGAACGGCGTGAGCGGCCGCGTGCTTTCGGATCGAGTCGGCCGCCGACGGTAGCGCCGTGAATACGATGCGTGACTGCGCCTCTCCGTAAAGGACCGCGTCTATGCGCGTCCCCTCGGCCTCTAGATCGATCTCAGCGCCAAGATCGTCACTGTAGATCACGCACTCTGCGAGCGCCACGGCGAGCCCCCCGTCGGAGACGTCGTGGGCGCTGCGTACATGACCTGCGCGAATCACGTCGAGCATCGTCGCCTGCACGGCTACCTCTTCCTCGATATCCATGTGCGGCGCACCGCCCTTCGTGAGGCCGTGAACGTGGGCCAGGTATTCGGATGCGTTGAGATCGTTCCGGTGCACCCAGCCGGAGGGCGACAACAGGTAGATGTCGTCCCCGGCGGCCTTGAACGGCACTGTCGTCACGTCCTTTCCGATGTCCTCTACGATGCCCAGCATCCCGATGGTCGGCGTCGGAAACACCGGGCCTTTCGGATTCTCATTGTAGAAGGAAACGTTGCCGCCCGTCACCGGCGTGTTAAGCCGCCGACAGGCCTCGCCCATCCCCCCTACTGCCTCCTTGAACGTCCAGTAGACTTCCGGCTTGTAGGGATTCCCGAAATTCAGGCAGTTCGTAATGGCAACGGGCCTGCCGCCCGAACATACGACGTTGCGTGCAGACTCTGCGACGGCGATGCGACCTCCCTGGCGCGGATCGAGGTAGACGTAGCGGCCGTTGCAGTCCGTCTTGACGGCAAGACCCTTGCCGGTGCCCTTGATGCGGACCACGGCCGCGTCGCTCGGTCCCGGACCGACGAGCGTGTTCGTCCGCACCATGGTGTCGTACTGCTCGAATACCCATCGTTTCGAGGCGATGTTGGGTGAGCCGAGCAGCTCGAGAAGCGTGCTCTGGACGTCGTCGTCCTTAAGGTCGTCGACCTCGCCGAGATCGAGGGCAATCTCGTCGAGATAGGCCGGACGCCTCGTCTCGCGCTCGTACACCGGCGCGCCCCCACCGAGGACGAGGTGATCGGCCTCCACGTCGGCCACCAGATCACCGTGCCAGTAGATCTTCACGCGAGGCTCTTGCGTAACCTCGCCGATGCAGGCCGCGTTGAGATCCCACTTCTCGAAGACGGCTTCGATCTCATCCTCTCGGCCTTTCTCGCACACGATCAACATGCGCTCCTGACTTTCGGAAAGCATGATTTCGTACGGCGTCATGCCGAGCTCGCGCGTGGGCACCCTGTCGGCGTGGATGATCATCCCGCTCTTTCCCTTGGCGCTCATCTCGCAGGACGAGCAGGTGAGTCCGGCCGCACCCATGTCCTGGATCCCAACCACCGCACCGCTCGAGATAGCCTCCAGCGAGGCTTCGAGCAGGAGCTTTTCGGTAAAGGGATCCCCCACCTGGACGCTCGGCCGCCTGGCCTCGCTCGCCTTCGAGATCTCCTCGGATGCAAAGGTGGCTCCGTGGATGCCGTCGCGGCCTGTCGAGGAACCGACGATGTAGACGGGGTTGCCGACGCCTTTGGCGACGGCGGAAGCCGTCTGCCCGGCCTTTACCACACCCACGCTCATCGCGTTTACGAGCGGATTCCCTTCATAGGATGGATCGAAGAACACCTCCCCGGCCACCGTCGGCACACCGAACGAGTTCCCGTAATCCCCGATGCCCCGCACGACGCCGTCGAACAGGTACCGGACGCGCGGATTGTCGAGCGAGCCGAAGCGGAGGGAATTGAGCGAGCACATCGGCCGCGCGCCCATGGTGAAGATGTCCCGCTGAATGCCGCCGACGCCGGTAGCCGCCCCCTGGTACGGCTCCACGGCCGAAGGGTGGTTGTGCGATTCGATCTTGAAGGCTACGCCCAATCCGCCGCCGATGTCTACGAGCCCGGCGTTCTCTTCGCCGGCGCCGACGAGCAGCGCCTCTCCTTCGCGCGGAAGCGTCTTCAGCACGGCGATGGAGTTCTTGTAGGAGCAGTGCTCGCTCCACATCACCGAATAGATGCCGAGCTCCACGAAGGTCGGCGTGCGGCCAAGCTTCTCGACGACCCATCCGTACTCTTCGTCCGTCAAGCCGTGTTCGCGAGCAGCCTCCACGGTCACCTCCGGCTGCTGCAGCGTCGTTTCTTCCATGCTCGATTCGTCTTGATGATTGCGTCGTGCGAGGCGGGGATTGCGCCGTTCATACGGCGTATTCCCGTCATACCTTCCGGCCGAACGTATATTTGCGGTCGGGCTTCATCAATTCTTGCCACGGCCAGGCCGCACCCGTACGCGCCTCGACGGTCATCGGGGGGACGTTCTGATTGGCCGGGCATATGCTCCCGCATCCGCGCCACGGACCCGCTCCCGCCTCACTCCGCGAGTGGAGTCGGCAGACATGCATCCATAGAGGTCGCCCCCTCCCGCCGTGCATCACTCGCCATGATATCCGTGACGCTCGAACGCACGAGCCATCTCAGCGCGTTCGTCCGTGAAGATGGGCTGCGTCCATGCATAGAAGGCCTCGTAGCCGCCACCCGAACGAAGCCGCCGGAAAATCACCTTGGCACGCAGATAGGGGACGTCCTCCGGAACGTCGAAGGATGCCTCGATGCCCTGTACGCTCTCGAGGATCTCGCCGTCCGGACCGATGAACTGGATCTCGAAACCGGGCGGGCCCTCCTCCACGTGATGGCCGGTAAGGTAGGGTGAGCCCATCTCCCGCCGCGTGCCCTCTTCATCGACCGCGACCGCGTATTCGGCCTCGCGCTGCACGCTGTCGAGCAAAATGCCGCTGGTCGCGTAGAAGCGACCGCCGCGCATCGCCCTCGTGATCGCAGCGGGCGTGAGCGAGTCGGACCGCACCATCACCCAGCCCCGGCCGGGGTTCGACACGTCGGTGCCCCACGTCTGAAACTGATGGGCATCGTCGGACGAGACGCCGTACACCAGCATGCCGTCGGTGAGCAGCTCGTCCCACATACGCTCCGTCGATATGTGCGTTGAATCGCCAAAATTGTGGACGTCCGGATGTCCGTTATAAAGTTCGAAGAGGTGAAGGCGGCGTACCGGACGCATGTCATTCGTGGTAAGCGCCCACCGAAAGTTCGGATGATTCAGAATCGGCGTCCCGCCGGCCTGAATCGTGCTGTCGACGTGGCTTTGGATGACGTCGTGCTTGTGCTCATGCTCGGCCGTCCAATCGACGAGGCCGCGGATATTCATCGCGGTGGTATGGATGACCTGATGACCGGTCACCTCTTCGCCGGGTATCAGGATGAAGTCGGATCGCCGCTCCTCGGGAAGAGCTACCGAGTCGGGACGAATAAATTGATTGTGCTCGCTGAGAATAAGAAAGTTGTAGCCCCGATCGAGGTACCACCGCGCGACATGCTCGGGCGACGCGTCGCCGTGCCCGCTCAGCTCCGTGTGCGCATGCGTATTACCCTTATACCATTGCGGCGCCTGTGCGGCGGAGGAATACGTCGGGTATTTCGCTGCGCCGCTGAAGGCCGCAGCGAAACACAGCAGCAAGGCGGAGAGCGTCCAACGCCTCATGGATGGGTACGCAGGCATAGGCGTTTTCAATCACGTATAAAGGCCGGCCGATGCAAATATACTCATCGTTTGGTCGCCTCACAGATTTCATATCTCGCGTGAGATTTTGCTCCCGATTCGCGTTATGTTGAAGCGTCTCGTCGGCCTCTCGTCACGTTCGGCCTGCACGGCAACGGTACTTCGACGGTCATCTGGCCGCACGGCGGCTCGAGAACGCCCAACCCTGCAGCCGCCGCGTGCGTAGCAGACGGCACCCGACCATGACGGCGTTCATCCTTGGCGCACGTGTTATCGGGACGCGAAGGACCGGGGGCGGATGTTTCGGTTTTCTGGGGCATGTGAGGCGGCGCTCCGGCCTCGTGCGGCGTCGTTTTGCACGTCGGCGGCGCAGGCGGGACCCGCCGGCCATCCGTTCTCGGCGTGGAGGGCGACCGGTTCCTCTTACCATCACGGCGTCGACGTCGCATCGAGTGGGTCCGGAACGGCCCGGGTGGAGGGGCGGAGTGTAGCGCGAAGACGGCGGAGATCGACCGTGCGGACTCTCGAGAGATGAACGTTTTGAAGCTGATTCCAAACATTCCTGTCGCGGACGTCGAGCGCTCCGTGGAATTCTACCGACACACGCTCGGGTTCGACCTGATCGCCGTTCGAGGCCGCGGTGATGCCACGCGCGCACATCTGAAGCTGGGCGAGGTGGAAATCATCTTTCGCTCGCTGGACGTCTACGCGCCGTTGCCGTATCTCGACCCTGCCCTGGAGAATCAGTTGATTCTGCACATTCAGGTCGAGGACGTCGTCAGTCTGTTCGATCGGATCAAGAACGAGGTCCGTATAGTGCGGTCGCTGGAGCCGACGCTCTTCGGTTCAGCGGAATTCATGATCCGCGACGTCGACGGTCGCATTCTCGCATTCAGCCAGCCCGCCGGCACGGCGGCGCGGTCCGATGCCCGGTCTGCCGAAGACATGTCTAGCGGCCGGTGAACGGCGGACGTACAGCGGCCGGGCCCTCGATAACGTTACGAGATGTCTCGCCTTAAAGGATAGCGTGCAGCCTGGCCTCTTGGATTCGCGCCTCAGTTCTCCGCTATCTCTTCCGCGCGGACCACGAGCGTGTCGCGTCCGCCCTCATGGCAGGGATGCCCTTCGTACCCGCCGAAAATGCCGTTCAGCGCCCACGCGTTGGTGACGATGAGTCCGCGCCAGTTGCCCTGGATGTGGAGCTCGCCGCGAATGATCAGCGCACTCTGGCGCAGGACGTGGTCGAGAAGCTCCAGCACATTTGGATGCACGACGCACTGCACGAAGCCGGTCTCGTCCTCCAGCGTCACAAACATAACGCCTTGGGCCGTGGGCGGACGCTGCCGCAGCACGGAGAGCCCGGCCACGGTCACGATGGGATGGCGCTGCCCTTTGCCCCGTTCACCGACGGAGAAGTAGCGGCCGAGGCGGTAGCAGGTCTCGATGGGACGAATTTCCAGCTCGCTGAGCGTTCGCCGCATGAGTGTCATGGGGTGCCGCCGGGCACTGCCGTGCGTTTCGTAGTCCCATCTCAACCGCTCATCGGTACGCATGTCGGGCAGGTCGGGCACGTCGTCCTCCGTGAAAGCCCGGATTGAAAACAGCTCCTTCGATGGGCGGCGGCCTCTCGGCACCGGACTGCGCAGCAGAAGTCCGACCTCCCACAAGGCCCGGCGGCTGTTCTCCGCCAGCGCATCGAACGCACCTGAGCGGGCGAGACTCCGCAGGACATCTTCTCCCAGCGGCATGCGTCGATAGAAATCCTCCACGGAGGTGAACGGTCCGCTCTCGAGGCGCTCCCACACGACGTGGCGGGCATCATCCACAGACAACTCCTTGACGGCCGTCAAGGGTTTTCGGATGGCGAGAGAGGAAGGCCGGCGATGGCCCCAATCATTGAGGTGACCGTCGAAGCCGTTCGCTCGGCCGATGTAGTCGTTCGCTCGACCGTCGAAGTCGTTCGCTCGGCCGGCAGTCCCGACCCGGCCGCCGGAACCGCTCGGGGCATTGCGGGATGCGCCGCTGCTCGAGTCGGCGTCCCCCGCATCCTCCTCCAGCTCCACCTCGTACCGTACCCCCGAGCGGTTGACGTCCGGCGGCAGGGTCTCTGCCCCAAACCGGCGAGCCTCTTCCTGCAGGGTCATCAGGTTGTACATGCCTGGCCGGTGCTGCATGACCGCCGCCATAAAGGCTGCCGGGTGATGCTTCTTCAGATAACAGGATTCGTAGACCGTTTTCGCGAACGCGGCCGCGTGGCTCCGGCAAAAGCCGTATCCCACGAAGTTGGAGACCTTGTCGAACACGTCATTAGCCGTCGGCTCATCCACCCCCCGCTTCATTGCGCCGGACACGAAGCGGTCGCGCATCTGCTCCATTTCGCCGGGATCCCGGAAGCGCGACATCAACGCGCGGAAGTCGTCGGCCTCCGACAGCGACATCCCGGCGAACTTGTGAGCGACTTCCAGCACCTGCTCCTGGAAGAGGATGATCCCGTAGGTATCCTTCAAGACCGGCTCGAGGTCGGGATGGTCGTAGGTCACCGGCTCGTCCCCACGCCGGCGGCGCACGAAAGGATGCACCATGCCGCCCTGCAGGGGCCCGGGTCGAAAGAGCGCAATCTCCGTGATCAGGTCGTCGAACGTTTCCGGCTGATGCTGCGCCAGGAGGTGAAGCTGTCCCTGAGATTCGATCTGGAACGTGCCGAGCGTTTCGCTGGCACGGATCATGTTGAACGTGGGAATATCGTCGAAGGGAATGGCTTCCAGCCGAAAATCCGGGTCCTCGTGCCGCTGGATCAGCTCCACCGCTTCACTCACGGAAGCCAGCATCCGCAGCCCGAGCACGTCGAGCTTGACCAGCCCGAGCGCCTCCACATCGTACTTGTCGAACTGCACCATCTTGACGCCGTTGGCGGAAATCTGCACCGGCGTGAAGTGATGGAGCGGCTTGCGGGAGAGCACCATCCCGCCGGAATGCAGCCCCAGGTGGCGGGGACAGTCGGCCAGGGATTCCACCATTTCTAATAAAGTATCCAGGAGCGGCGAGGAGCGCACGACCTGCTCCAGACTTACGCGGTGATCGCGTGCGGCGTGGGCGCGGGAAGGTGGCACGGCTTTCGACAGCTTGTCGACCGTTTCCATGGGCCAGCCGAGCGCCTTCGCCACGTCGCGGACCGCCGATCGGAGGCGATATGTCACCAGCGTGGCCGTCATGGCCGTCTGCTCCATCCCGAAGCGCTCCTCCATCCAGCTGATCACTTCTTCGCGACGCTCCGAATCGAAATCCACGTCGATGTCGGGCGTCCCCTTCCGCCCGCCGTGCAAAAAGCGCTCGAAAAGCAGCCGGTGCTCGAGGGGATCCACCTCCGTGATGCCCAGCAGGTAGGCGACGATGGAATTGGCCGCCGATCCGCGTCCCGCGCAGCGGATCCCGCGTCGCCGGGCCTCTTCTACGATCTCGTGGACGACGAGGAAGAATTCCTCCAGGTTGAGATCGAGAATGACGTTGAGTTCTTTCTCGAGCTGGGCGGCTGGACGGCCCATGCGGTTGCAGGTTGCAGGTCGCAGGTTGCAGATTTCTTCTGGTTCGGGGGCTTTTTCCTTTTCCGGCGGTACGCCGTACCGCCGCTCGAATCCTTCGCGGCAGAGGCGCACGAGGTATTCCTTGCACGATTCGCCCGTTTCCACGCGGGCCGCCGGCGGAGTGATGTAGCCGGGTAGCAGATCGACGCGGCAGGCCTCCGCGATCTGCTCGGCCCGCTCGAAGGCTTCCGGCCACGGGATCAGCTTGCGCATCGCCGCCTCATCCTTCACGTAGGCCTCGGCATTCCGGGGACGGTCGGCATGCCCTTCAAAAACGGTGATGCCATTCCGGATACAGGTCATCAGGTCGTAGCGCCGGTAATGCTCCGGCACGGCATAGCGCACGTCGCCCGTAGCCACGAGCGGGACGCCGGTCTCCTCCGACAGGGCGCGAAGCCGCTGCAGCCGCCGCCGGTCGCCCGGAAGAAGATGGTGTGCCGCCTCGATGGAAAGGCGGTCATCGAAGATGTCTTCCAGCCGACCCACCCACCTCCGTGCATACCCCATCCGGCCGGCATCGAGCAGGGCCCAGAGCCGGCTGTCGTACGTGCCGGTGAGGCAGAAGAGATCCTGCCGGTGCTCGGCGAGTTCGTCCGGAAAGACGTGCGGTTCATCCCGATCGCGCAGGTGCGCGGCGGTGAGGATGCGGCACAGGTTGGAATAGCCTTTCTGGGAGGCGGCCAGCAGGACGAGCGTCCCGGCCGAGGGCGTCCGGAGCGCGCCCTTTCTCGATCGGGGGAAACCGCCGCCTATCCGCGGCGAACCATCCTCCGGCCTGACGAATCCGTCGGTCATCCCCGAGGGCGCATCCGCCGGTGCCGCCTCTACCCGCGCCTCCGCCCCGAAGATGGGCTTGATCCCCGCCTCCTTGCATACTTGTTGAAAGCGGACCACGCCGTAGACCCCGTTCACGTCGGTAAGAGCCAGAGCCTTCATCCCCATCTCCCGAATCTGCTCGACGTAGTCCTCCGGCGCCGACCCTCCGGCGAGGAAGGAAAACCAGCTTCGGACGTGAAGGTGTGAAAACATAACGGGCAGCGAATCTCAAGCCGCAATCAATCCACGATCTTCGAAAGGACCCAGTGGGTGGTGGGGGAGGAGCCGGACGGGCGAGAGCCGCCGGGAGGAGAACCAGGGGCAGAGCCGGAGGGGGGAGCGTCGCCGGGAGGAGAGCCCGCCGAGAAAAAGCCTCGCGATGAAGCGTCGGACGACAACCCATCGGACCGGTAGGCCTTCCCCCAGCGGACGTCCGGCCGGTAGACCGCATCGGTGCGCCGGCGTTCGCGGGTGTGGGTATCCCCCTCCATGGGAAGCGGCGGGCGTTCGCGGCGAGCCGA
>CAZXHQ010000040.1:8869-13327 GCA_964640145.1 uncultured Rhodothermales bacterium
GCGAGCCGATCCTTCTTCCTCGGAACGAACGATGTCTCGGCGGGACGATCCCTCTTCTTCCGAACGAACGAGCTCTTCGCGGGACGGTGCGGCAGATCTACCCGAAACCGCCCGATAGACCTCCATCACCCCTCCGTCGGTCAGCAGTCGAAAGTAGATGCGGCGTTCCTCGCATCCCCACCAGCGAGTCTGCAGGATCCAGTAGTCGAGCAGCTTCCGGGTGCGGTACGTACGCCGGCCCCACCAAAAACGGCTGGGAACGCCGTTTCGGGCATCGACGGTGATGGGTTCGTTGATAGACTTCATCACACAGGCTTCATCGCACAGGCTTCATCGCACAAACGCTCGCAAACCTCACAGCGATATTCATCGGATGAACCTCCCAACGGAGGCCGCCGCGGCTGGATGTTTGCTCGACATCCAGGCTCCATCCGAAAGAATTTCTTCCTGATACCGAGCAGGTAGTTGCCTCAGGCTCGAGGGCCCTCCGGAGCATCTCGAACCTCACCGGGGAACGTTTTTGCCCATGCCGAAGGCTCCGGCCGGGGAAGAACGGCGGATCGCTCGCGGTTCACCCTTATTCCAGCGGCTCGAAGGAAGCACGGTCCTCTTCAAACGCGGCGTGGGGATCGGTCACGGGCCGGCGCAGTGCGTCGGGATAGCGGCGGTGCACGGCCCGGACGGCCTTCTCCACCGGAGGCCGCTGGAAGAAAAGCCCGACCTGCTCGGCTTGCGTCGTGCGCAGCGAGCCGAGCTCCAGCTCCACGGCCTGCACGGTCGCTCCCGGATCCAGCATCTTTTCCAGCAGCGTCTTCGCCGTGGTGAAGAGGCGGCGTGGGTCACTCGACGCCTCCGGAAGCACCCGGCACGTGAAAGCGGACGGCCGGAGACGATCGTGGAGCGTGACCTTCACCCGCTGCGCGCCGTGGCCCTTCAGCTCGGCTGCCGCCTGGCGGAGAATGTATTCCAGGGCAGGGAGCACCTCCCCCGGCTCGGAGCAGGGGTGATCGAATTCATACGCGCGGCGCACGGCAGGAGGAGGCGTATAGAGCGACAGCGGGACATCGTCATCCGGATGCACGAGCCGGTAGAACCGCTCGCCTTCTTCCCCGAACTGGGCCCGAAGGTGGCGATACGCCAGCTCCGCCGCCGCACCGAGCGTGGCGAAGCCGAAGAGGGGAAGCTGCTCGATCAGCTCCTCGGAGAAGTCCAGCTCGGCCAGGCGTTCCACCTCGAAGCGATCGAGAAAGACGCGCACGTGATGGGATCGGATGGCCAGCACATGACCCTCGGCCGCTCGCAGAGCGCCCAGCAGGGCCGTCGAGCGGTACGGGGCGACCGCGGTATGCGCGCGCAGCCCGCTCGTTACCTCGCGCAGATCTGCGAAGGGTTTGACGTAGAGGCGGCCGGGACGGTCCTCCTCTAAAAACGGCGTGTATGTGTTGACTTCCTGGAGAACCTCCTCCCAGACCGCCTGCTCGAGCGGGCGGTCTCGGTGACGCAGCAGCATACCCTCCGGTGCGAGCCGCTCGGCTCGCTCGGCGGGAATGCCCTGCGCGATGCCGGTAGCGCGGAGCCGCCGGCTGAAGGCGACAACCTCGCCGGAGGCGATGACGACGACGGGGGCGGTCTGCGCGGCAGGGTCCACACGCTCGAAGACCCACGCCGGGAAAGCGGGTATATACAGGCAGCCGAACTGCATGGGTGGTTGGGTACTGATTGGGGAAGATGCCGCACCGATCTGCTCGAGGCAGCAAGCAGCCGAGCGCGCATCCTGAGGCAGGAAAAAAAGAGGGCTAAGGATGACCCCTCCCTGCACGTAGATGCCGGCAGACGGTCGAAGGAGTTCTGAAGGGTAAACGCATGGCGGACTCAAGCGGTGAACCGCGGCTATAAAGGGGCTTATCTGCTGTTGGATTCCCCATCTTTGGCCTTAGAGAGTATAGGTGCAAAACATGTGTCCGTCAAGCGCTTTGCACATTCGTCACCTCACAGGATACCGGTTCACGCCCGCCAGCAACGTCCGGAGCAGACGACTATCAGGTCCCGCATGCGGCGCCCATCCACAGGCTTTTTTCCCCGCTCGCCGCGCCTCCACCGACACCCCTCTCCGCGGTTGCCGAAACCATCTTCCCCAATGCTTCTACGCCGCCTGCCCGTACGACCACGGGCCTGACTCCCGACACGGATCCGAGAGCCGACTTCCGACCATATACATATGTGAACAACTGGTTTATAGGACCAAAACGGCGGGATTCCGTACGCGCGCACATGTACCCCACCTCCCCATCGGCCGCGGAGCACAAACGCACGAACCCGAGGATTGCGAGACTACATCTAACCCATTGTATATACATGACTTAGATTGAACTCATTTGGCTCCTTAAAACGAGCGCCCACCCACCCCTGCCCGAGAGAAACAGGCCTCCACCCCCATCCGCACCGTATCGGCGAAGCCCTTCGGACAGCTCGGCACCGTTGTGGATAACTCGTGGATAACCGCAGGAAATCGTGCATTGCCTGTTGGAAAATTGTAGTCAACTTTTCCTTGCAATCAGGCCCTCCTGCCTATAAAATGAGCGGAGTCGTTGGGCACCTCTTTCACCCTCGTCATTAGTCGATTTAACCACCCACCAGCGTCACGACATATGCCCTCTACCGCTGCTGAGAAAACCTGGGAAAACTGCCTCACCCAAATTTCCGACCAGATCTCCAAGCAGTCCTTCCAAACGTGGTTCGCCCCCATCACGCCGATCGAGTTGGAGCGGGATGATACTACGGCCAGACTCAGGCTCGCCGTACCGGATGCGTTCCACACAGAATGGCTCGAGTCCCATTACGCGCAGGTGCTCCGCCGAGTGGCTGCAGAAATCGTCGGACAGCGAACCGACATTGCCTATGAGGTAACGCCTGAAGAAGAGGAATCGGAACCGGACCTCTTTTCGCAGCCGCCGGCGCGGCGCAAACCGGACGAGGCCTCTGCCGCACG
The DNA here is from genome assembly GCA_964640145.1 of uncultured Rhodothermales bacterium. Classification (GTDB taxonomy): domain Bacteria; phylum Bacteroidota; class Rhodothermia; order Rhodothermales; family VXPQ01; genus CAZXHQ01. Next base: position 11,859 of record CAZXHQ010000040.1, read on the forward strand.
GATGGCCCGGTCGAGCCCTGCCGAACAGCGCGCTCGCCGCGCGTCTCCAGGTGGGCCTTCGCCGCGGACGCCCCACCGGCCGCGCCGACCGCCCTTCACGACGCAGCCGTCTCGAACCCCCCAACCGCCGGTCGTGCGCAAGCCGGTGCCGGTGGTGCACAGCCGGCTCAAGCCGGAGTACACCTTCGAGTCCTTTATAGAAGGCGACTGCAACCGCCTTGCACGAAGCGCCTCCGTGGCGATCTCGCAGAACCCGGGCGGTACAAGCTTCAACCCCTTCATGGTCTACGGCGGCGTCGGCCTCGGCAAGACGCACATCGTCCAGGCTGTGGGCAACTTCGCCATGAAGGAGGAAAAAGCCGAGCGCGTCCTCTACGTCTCCAGCGAGCAGTTCACCTCCCAGTTCGTCCGGTCCATTCAGGAAAACCGGGTGTCGGACTTCTCGAACTTCTACCGTCAGATCGACCTGCTCATCGTCGACGACGTCCAGTTCTTCGGTGGCAAGGAGAAGACGCAGGAAGAATTCTTTCACGTCTTCAATGAGCTGCACCAGACGGGTAGGCAAATCATCCTCTGCGCCGACCGGCCGCCCTCGGAAATCTCAGGCATCGAGGAACGCTTGCTGTCCCGCTTCAAGTGGGGACTGAGCGCCGATGTTCAGCCGCCCGACCTGGAGACGCGCATCGCGATTCTCCAGCACAAGGCGGACCAGCACGAGGTCTCGCTGCAGCCGGACGTGATCGATTTCGTGGCCGAGCGGATCCGCGCGAACATCCGACAGCTCGAAGGCGCCCTGCTTCGCCTGTCTGCACACGCGGACCTGTACCGCACGGACCTCGACGTCAGTGCGGCGAAGGAGATCCTTCGTGACATGATCGAGGACTATCAGGTCCGTTTGGAGATCGAGGACATCCAGCGCTCCGTAGCCCAGTATTATGGCATCGCCTCGGAGCTGCTGTCCGCCAAGACCCGCAAGCGCGAGATCGTCACGGCTCGGCACGTTGCCATGCACTTCTGCAAGCAGCTCACGACGCATTCGCTGAAGAGCATCGGACTGCGGTTCGGCGGACGCGACCACTCGACCGTCATCCACGCGTGCAATACGATCGAGGACCGGCTCGAGCTCGAACCGGCCTTCCGTGAAGAAGTGGACGAGATCCACAAGAGGCTGGAGCGACCCTCCGCGCCGCGAGGGAGCAGGCACAATGCAACGGTCGGCATGGCGTGAGACGGCCCCTCATCTACGCGCAGCGCGGGCACGGCAGGCGCGCCACGCTCTACAGCGACTATACGTTCGGAGTCTGGGACGACGAGGAGCTCGTCTCGTTCACAAAGGCCGATTCCGGACTGACCGACCCTGAGATCCGGCAGGTGGACCGGTTCGTCCGTGCGAATACGATCGAGCGGTTCGGCCCGGTCCGAGCCGTCACCCCCGAGCTCGTCTTCGAGATCGGCTTCGACGGTATCCG
>CAZXHQ010000041.1:0-13088 GCA_964640145.1 uncultured Rhodothermales bacterium
CGGCGGCTGCTGTGGACCTTTTCATCGCGGCACGAGCTGGACGGCATCCCCGACGAGCCTCCGTCGACGAAGATCGGCACGAAGCCCGAGGAATTCGGTCAGTCCTACATTCGAGACATCGAGACGCTCGAGAAAGCCAGGGCGGCCCTTCACCGCGTGAAGGGCCTCGGGCGGATCGTCCGGGATCACATTCCGGACGTGTTCTGGCGTCTCCTCTCCGCCGCCACGGATGCGGCACGGACGAGGCGCGGCGCCGAGCGTCCGGCCGTGCTCATCCTGTCCGAAGAGCCCTATATCCCCTGGGAGCTTGCCTACGTCAAGAAGCCCCGCATCGACGATGCCGTTCCGCCATATCTGAGCTTGCAGGTCGACGTGGGGCGCTGGGCGCTGGACACGGATCAGAGCGACGTCCAGGTTTCTCGCCGGCGCGGCGTAGAATCCCTCGCCGCCATCACCGGCACGTACGACCACCCCAGATGGAATGATCTTGCGGAAGCGAAGACGGAGGCCAGGGTGCTCGCCGACACCTACGGCGCCGTTCAGGTGGATGCGGAAATAAACCGGATTCTGGATCTCTGCGCAGACAATCCCGATCTCCCCGACGTGCTGCACTTCGCCGTGCACGGGAAGTACGCCCCGGGCCAGCCCGGTCGGGGGCTCGTTCTGCTCGACGGCGACTCGATCCATTACCTCACGGACATGGACGTGCGCGGATTCTCGCTCGACACGGGCCCGTTCGTCTTTCTCAATGCCTGTCAGGTCGGCTCCGCGAACGAGATGCTGGGCAACTACGCCGGCCTCGCCCATTCCTTTCTTGCGGCGGGAGCGACGGCGGTCATCGCGCCCCTGTGGACCGTACACGACCGCGTCGCGCGGGAGCTCGCGCTCGAATTCTACCGAGGCGTGGCCGACGGGAAGCCGGCGGTCGAAGCGCTGCGGCAGGCACGCATGCACTGCATCAATTCGGCGCCGGAAGATGCGAGCGCGGTCGTCGTCGGCACCCCGTACGCCTACCTCTATTACGGTCACCCCGAGCTCCTCTTCGGATGGCAGCTCACAACGAACCCCTGAATCGTCATGCCCGAAAGCCTCGACCCGTCCGGCCGCGACGTATACGTCGGCGACTTCACGCTCCGCACACCCGGGCTCTCAGGCAGCGTGGACGTGCTGCGCGCGGCACCGCCGGTCGGCACGCGCGCGGAGGGGACGGCGCCGGGAGTGCTCGACGAAGCGCTCGGCCAGGAGCACGTCCGATCGCTGCAGGCGCTCTCGTTCAGCGATACGTCCGTGGAGCCGGAACAGGCCGCCCGGGATACGCGGTCGACGGCGCGGGGCGAGCCGGCATTGGAAATCGAGGCTCCGGCACCGGCGGAAGGCTGGGAGCAGGCGCTCCTCGTTACCGACGCCAACGGGACCTTGAGCTGGCACGTCGGCATCGACGGGCCGGCCGGTACGGAACCGTCGCGCGGATCCGGCACGCGTACATATGTGATACCGCGTCCGGATGAGGCCGGACGGATCGTCGGCGAGGTGCCCGATGGCGAGGGGACCCGAAGCGTCATCGGAAAAGGGGCCCTCAAGCTGGTCCGGCTGGTAGCGTTTAAGCTCATCGACCCCATCGCCGGCAAGGTTGGCCCGTATTTCGTGCGGAATTGGGAGAAGAAGAAACGTCCCTACAGCCTGCGCCTGATTACCGAAGCCGACTATCGAGATCAGGTCGTAACCGAGCCGGAGGCCGCCGACTGGAACCGCCTGGGCGAAGGCCGTGCGCTCCTGCTCATCCACGGCACGTCGAGCCGCACCGACATTGCCTTCAGCGGGCTTGATCCCGCCTTCGTGGCCGAGATGCGCAACGTATATGGTGGACGCGTCTTCGGATTCGATCATCCCACCCTCGCCAGTGATCCGGTCCAGAATGCAAAACGGTTCGTCGGGGCGATGCCGGACGGGGCGAAGCTGGATCTCGACATCATCTGCCATTCGCGCGGCGGTCTCGTATCCCGTTTACTCGCCGAGCGACAGGGGGATTTGGGGCTGGCCAACCGCCGACTCGACATCCGCAGGCTCGTGTTCGTGGCGACGCCGAATGCAGGCACGTCGCTGAGCGACATGCAGCACGTTCAGACCTTCATCGATGCATTCACGAACCTTCTCACCCATATTCCGGACGGCTTCGAGCCGGTGGCGAAAGCGGCGGAGGCGCTTGCGGGCGTCATTACCGTCCTCAAGCAGTTCGTCGCCGGCACGGTCAAGAATCTCGACGGCCTGCAGTCCATGAATCCGGGCGGCGAATTTCTCAAGCGCCTCAACGTGGACGGCGCCGGACGCAGCCGCTACTTCGCGCTATCGGCCAACTACGAACCGACCGAGGCGGCGCTCATGGCATTCGTTAAGGACCGCCTGGCGGATCTCATCTTCCAGAACGAAGGCAACGATCTCATCGTCCCGACCGCCGGCGTCTACGCCGACAACGGAAGCGGGCTCTTCCCGATCGGCGAGCGCCACGAATTCTCCTCGGACGCGGGAATCGCGCACACCAGCTTTTTCAGCCAGCCGGCCGTACGCGACAAGCTGCGCGAGTGGCTGGCTGCATAAGCCTCCGAACGAAGCACAATTCATCCGATCCCTTGACAGTCGCGACCTGTTTTCTTTATATTAAACCATATGGTTGAACATAAAGACGATATGCTCGACGGGGTATTCGGCGCGCTGGCCGATCCGACGCGCCGGTCGATACTCGAGCAGCTTCGAGGCGGCGCGGCGACGGTGAGCGATCTGGCCGAGCCGCACGAGATCACGATCCAGGGCATCTCCAAACACGTGAAGAAGCTGGAAGCGGCCGGACTCGTTCGCAGGCGGAAGGAGGGGCGCGAAGTGTGGTGCGAGCTGGTCATCGCGCCGATGGCGCAGGCGTCCTCGTGGATCGATGAACAGCGGCGAGTCTGGGAGGCTCGCCTCGACCGCCTCGGTACCTTGCTGGAAAAAAAACAACGTACAGACAGGGAGGAAAAAGATGGAAGCAAGAACGACTGAATCTACCACCACGCTCCGAATCGTCCGCACCTACAGCGCATCGCGCAAGGAGGTCTTCGAGGCGCTCACCGAGCCGGCCCAGCTCTCGAAGTGGTTCGCGCCTAGCGACGATTTCGAGGCGTACGTGGACACGTTCGACGCGGAGGTGGGCGGGTCCTACCGGATCGAGATGCGCCACAAGGACGGCAACGTACACACGGCCGTGGGAACGATTCGCGAAGTGAATGCGCCGGATCGTCTGGTCTACACCTGGAAGTGGGAAGGCGGTGAAATGGGCGATACGCTCGTGACGTGGGAGCTGCGCGACGCCGGCGAGGAAACCGAGCTGGTCCTCACGCACGAGCGGTTCCCGAACGAGGAAGCCAAGAAAGAACACGCTCAGGGATGGAACGGCTGCCTGGCCCGCCTCGAGGGCGTCTTTGCCTGACCGACCGCCACTCGCACATACCGATCGGGAGGAGACCATCGGCGGCGCCGACCGGTGAAACCGATGGCGTGTCTTTCAGGCTGAGGATCCCGATCGACGAAGACGGGCATCGACCGTTCGACGGGCTTGCGCCGGTCGTTCAGGAACCCGCCGATGCAAAGCCGGTATCGTTATGGCCTCTGCGCGTATGCTGCCCTGGAGCCCTGGGCTCCAGGGCAGCCGCGCGTCGGAGGTATGGCCCCGGGCGTACGAGGCGCCGAGTCTGATTTCCGTACAGAGGGCACGTACGCTTCCTTGAACGTCCCCGTAAACAGGTTAGCGCCTTACGTCAGGACACATCCCTGTTGCAGCTCTTCGACCGTTGTTCGCCTCCTCAGCTACCATGCCCAGCGCTCGTCACGATTTACGCTCGCATCATAGCCGTACCCACCCGTCCGCGCTGGTAGCGGCATGCTGTATCTTCACCATCGCGGCCTTCGGCAGCCTGCCGGCCACTGCGCAGCCTGCCGAATCGTCCGCCTCAGATACGGCGGATCGCTCGTGGCTTGCTGGAGACCACCACATCCACAGCCGCTTTAGCGTGGGCTGGGACGACTCGACGAATCCACCGGATCCGATCATCGGGGGAGACGCCATCTACCCCACGCCCATGAACGCCTTGATGGCGAGGCACTACGGCCTCGACTGGATGGTTACGACCGACCACGGGGGGCCCAACCACAGCAAGTTCAACCTGGAGATGGCCTACCCGGAGCTGCTTCAGTCGCGCAGCGTCGTGCCGGACGTCGTTCAGTTCTACGGCATGGAGTTCGACACGCCGGGCGCCGACCACAGCAGCTTCATCATTCCTCACTCGCACGACGAGGCCGAGACGCTCTACGACATCGAGCACCGGTTTTCCAAGCGAGATCCGTATCCCCCTGACTCGACGCGCGATACGGAGGAAAAAATGATCGAGGCACTGGAGTATGTGCGAGAATTGCCGCTGCTTCCCGTCCACATCGCCCACCACGCTTCCCGCTCCGCGAAGGATCTCGGCGTGTACGGCCTCACCGAGCCGTCGGAGCTGCGTAACTGGAACGACACGGCGCCTGAGGTTTCCGTCGGCATGGAGGGCGCGCCGGGACACCAGGCGGCGGCGATCAATCGCGACGGATCCATAGATCCCGACGGAGCGCGCGGCGGCTACCGCAACCATCCGACGATGGGCGGCTTCGATCAGATGACCGCACGGCTGGGCGGATTCTGGGATTCCATGCTCGGCGAAGGCCGACGCTGGTGGATCACCGCTACGTCGGACAGTCACATCCACTGGCGCGAAGGCGGCAGCGATTTCTGGCCGGGCGAATATTCAAAGACGTACGTATTCGCCGAAAAGAGCTACGACGATATTCTGGAGGGCGTTCGCAGCGGACGGGTCTTCGTCACGACGGGCGACCTCATCTCCGAGCTCTACGTGACGGCCACCGCCTCGGGAGAGGAGGCCTCCATCGGCGGCACGCTTCCGGTATCCGGGCAGGCCGACGTTACCGTGACGATTCGCTTGCGCGATCCGGAGGGTACGAACCACCACGATGATGACCCCGAGGTCGGACGGGTAGACCTCATCGTAGGAGAGATTACCGGGCCGGCAGCCGACCGCTCGCAGGACACGAACCCGACCACGCACGTTGTGAGGCGGTTTACCGCCGACGACTGGACGACCGACGGCGAGTACCGTACGATGAGCTACACGCTCGAGGACGTTCACCACAGCAGCTACGTCCGCGTCCGCGGCACCGACACGGAGGAGCTGGAGCCGGAGACCGATCCCCCGGGCGAGGACCCCTGGACGGACCTCTGGTTTTACTCGAACCCCATCTTCATCGAAGTTCGGTGACGACCTGCCGCTGCGACCTCAGGGCAGCTTCGCGCTGTGCGCGATGAGGTGCCTGCGGACGTCGCGGCAGTCGACCCGGGCGCAGGCCGCGCGGTTGCGGCGGACTGGGCGACTTTCGTGCCGCCGGCCCGACCGATGGCTATGGCGGGCCCCCGACACCGATGACGGTGCCGGCCTCGTAGTCCGGCCAAGGTGGGCCGGAGCGTCTTCGAACGCCCCGGCCCTGAACTGCTCTACTTCGCGACGGTGACCTCGGGCCTTACGTTGACGCCGTTACGGATCGATTCGGACACGGGGGAATACTGAAAGCCCAGCATGGCGACCTCGCGCAGCGCCTCCTCATCGGCATCGCCCGCGATCGTAATCTTCGACCGCAGGTCCAGGATGCCGGGCCGCACCTCCGGATCCAGGGCGAAGAGGCCGTGCAGGTCCAGGTCGCTCTCGAGCTCCACCTCGAACCGGGTCAGCTCGATCCCGCGCAGCGCCGCGTTCGCATTGCCTGCGGCGATGATGCAGGTCCCCAGAGCATACATCAGCTCCTCGACCGCGCCGGGGGCGGTGTCCGTCCCGCTCAGCTCGACGCCTTCATCGCCAAGCAGCGTAAACTGCCGCGTCTTCTCGTGGTGCATCTCCCCGTCGATTTCGTAGCCGCTGAAGGTCGTGAACGCCCGCATTCCGTCCTGCCACTGGCTGTGAGAGAAGAACGTGACGCGGCCGGCGTCGTCGTTTTCCTTCAGGGCCTGGATAAGTCCCCCGAGTTGGCTCGTGTCGAGTCCGTTTACGACGGTGGGCGTCGAGGCAGGCTGATCGGCCTGCGCCGCGACCGGAGCTGCGGTGAAGATGCCGAGCGTAAGCGCCGCTATGACGGCAAGAACAGGTCGACAGGTTAGCTTTTGCGGTTGATTCGTCATGGCGATGTACCTCCGTGTTGGATTGAGCTTCGGTGGTGTGCATGGAATGACCGGGCGCTGCTTGACGCCCGGATTGAAAGACGAGGATCAATTTTTACGCCCCGAGAGCACGACGGTGTGGGCGCCGAGGCCCTTGGCAGCCTTCCTCGTGCTCTCGTTAGCGCTCCTCGCGAAATAGTCCAGCCGATCGATAATGGCGACGCCTTCGAATCCGGCCGACCGGGCCAGATCGACGTACTCCCCCTCCGGTACGGCGCCGACGATGCACTCGGCCCAGAGCTGGGGGTTTGCTTTCGAGGCGTCGCCGACGGGCTTCTCGAGAACGATGTCGGCGATCTGGACGCTTCCTCCTGGCCGAAGAATGCGCCGAATCTCGCGAAAGGCTTTTTCCTTGTCCGGAACGAGATTGAGCACGCCGTTGCTGGTGACGACGTCGACCGACTCGTCCTCCAGCGGGATCTCGTCGGCGCGCCCCTCGACGATCTCGACGTGGCTCAATCCCATTTTTTGGATATTTGCCTCCGCCTTGGCGATCATCGCCGGCGTCATGTCGATGCCGTAGACGCGGCCGGACGGACCGGTCTTACGCCCGGCGATCAGCACGTCCACGCCGGATCCGGAACCGACGTCGACCACCGTATCTCCGGGACGGATCTGATCGGCGAGAAAGGGGTAGCCGACTCCGGCGAAGGATTCGACGGCGCCGGCCGGTATCGCATCGATCTCACTCTCCGGGTAGCCGACGTAGAGACAGGCCGCGCGTCCTGTGGGAAAATGGAATTCCTTCGTCGGACAGACGGCAACGTCGTCGTACATTTGCTGGACGGCCTCGAGAATGGAGTCTTCGTCGAGCGTCGAGAGCGTGGTAGGCATGGTGGTCCTCCGTTTGTTTGATCGATTCTTTTGAAGGGGACGTGGAAATCCTTTCTCGAGCGTTTTGCGTCCGGTCAGTCGAACAGCGCAAACCACCAGTGGTCGGCGGTGCCGGCCGGGGTCTGCATCTGCTCCGGCAGCTGCTCGGGATCCAGCGCGCCGTGGGGGGCTACCGCCAGATGCACCTTGGCCCCGCCCGGATTCTCGAGCCCGTCGCCGACGAAGGGCTCACTGCGTCGCGAGATGTGGCCGCTCAGCTCGAGGTGGGATCCGCCCACCGCATGGCCCGCTCCCAGGAAGGCGCCGTCCCAGTCGTCGGCCTCGGGGTCGTTGAAGATGAAAACCCAGAGGGTGAAAACCTCCGGATGGCCCGCCTCTGCGGCTGCCGGATAAGCGTAGGTTCCGGGCTCCGGCGTGGGCATCGAGACGCTTGCCGAGATGCCGTTCGCCGTGCGCCGGATAGTCGCCTCGGCACCGGCCACGACGGGGCCGTCGGCGCCTTGACCGACCACGACGGCGGTTTCCGTAGTCACACCGGCTTTCGCCGTGACCTGATCTGCGACGGCTGCATCTTGTGCGGCCTCCGCCGGCGGATCGGGAGCGAGAAGGCCCGCATCCTTGCAAGCGAAAAGAAGGGGGAGGGTGATCAGCAGCGTTAGAACGATCGCTGGGTGTCTGGACGTTGGCATGGCATGATTCACGCGGATGGTCGGAGTTTTTCGACGATTCGCTTCAAGCATACCGGCCGGTTCTTCCCTACGTCTTCCGATCTTCTTCCGACCGAAGCCGTGAAATGTAACGACCGATGATTCAGGCCGGACCGGCGACGACCGCCACCGATCGAAGCGCGGGAAGTCCTCGCGCAGCTGCGTCGAGAGGGGACTTATACGGGAATGCCCCTACCTGGACGGGGAGCATTGCCTGCGCGGGCCGGCAAATACCTGCGCAGGGGCATCTGCGCGGGCGGTCGTGAGATGAGAGCGAGCCGTTTTTCCCTGCGCAGCGGGACATTGCCCGGTGACGCTCTTCGCGGCCTCGCCGAAGGGGGTTTTCCCGTGCGCGCCGGGACATTGCGGCGGACGTCTACCGCGAGAAGACGGCAGAGATGGTTTTCCCGTGCGCGCCGGGACGTTGCCGAAGTGCGACCGGCGTGCGCAGACACACCGATCGGCAGGATGCGTCAGGTGTAGGAATCCGGGAGTTGGGCCCGCCGCAGCTTCGCCTGCTGGTCGGCCATCCGGTCGAGATAGTGGACCACCGGCGAGTGCGTGGCCTCGGTGACCGCATCCTCGGCAAGCTCGAAGGCTTTCCGCCGTCGCCGGCGAGCGCCCATCTCATCGTGCTCGGCGACGAACAGGCTGGATTCGATCATCGCTGCAACGGCCTGACCGATGGGATTCCCGGTCTTTGCGGCGAGCTTCGCCACCGCCGTCCCGCATTCCCGGGCGCGCTCTATCTCCCCTGAATGCAGATAGAAATAGGCCAACCACGGGTAGAGCTCGAGGGCGCATGCCCCGCAGGCCCCAGCCTCGTCGAGCAGCTCGGTACTCTTTTCAACGAGCCTTCGCGCCTCCGGAAGATCCCCCGCTTCGAGACGGTTCCAGATTCCGACTCCGTACAACCTCTGCAGGCAGTGATCCCGCACGGCGGCATGCGCGGCATGGACGATGCCGTCCTGGACGGCCTGCCATCCGAGATCGGTCGTTCCTCGCATGGTGTGCAGCACGCCCTTGCGGGCCAGTGCGTAGGCCATACCGGCCGGGGATCCCACGTTTTCGTGCAGCCGCAAACTAGCATCGAGCTCCTCGTCCGCCTCCTGCGCCTCGCCGCGCCACAGGTGCATGGTGCCGAGCGCATAGTGGCAGACGGCCACGCACCGGAGATCACCAAGCTGCGAGGCCTGCCGGGCCACGCTGCGCACGAACGAGCGCGCCTGTTGGAACGGCTGATCGCCGCCGACGTGATATTCCCACAGACACAGGTGGGCATCGGTTGCGACGACGATCTCGGGGGACCATCCGTATACCTGCCGCTGCATCTCGTATTTCAGACCTTCCTCCCATCGCCCGAGCGGTAGATATGTCATGGCCAGGATTTCGCAGGCTTGAGACGCCTCGGCCGGGGCGTCCTCCCTCTCGGCGAGCTCGAGGGCCTCGTGCGCCAGCTCGGCGGCCTCCTCGAGGCGATTGACGTGCCAGAGTTGAAGGGCCTTGATGATGAGCAGGCGCGCTCGAGCACGAGCATCGTCACCGACCAGATCGAATGCGATCGCAAGGTGCCGTTCGGAGCGCTCGATCTCCGTTCTGAATATGGCCACGAGCGCGATCTTCCGGTGAAGCTCCACGAGATCCGGCGCGCTCAGGGGTAAACCTTCAGCGACGGTCACGGCCTTCTCATACGCATCGTAGCTCTGCTCGAGCTTCCCGCAGGCGCGGTACACGTCGCCCACGCGCTCAAAAATATCGCGCCTCAAACGCCGGGCCGCGCTGTCGTCGAGATCCTCCAGGGCCGCGAGCGCTTCTCGGTACCGTTGGAGCGCGTCTTCGTGCGCGTATGCGGCCTCGGCGCGTTCGGCGGCGCGTATGAGGTAATGGACGCCCTGCCGAATTTCGCCGGCACGAACGAAGTGGTGAGCGATCTGCTCGACGGGTTCGTCATCGGCGTCGGCGGACATGTCGACCAGGCGGCGTGCCACGAGAGCATGGAGCGCGCGGCGACGCGCTTCCGAAATCGACTCGTAGATGGCCTCCCGCACGAGCGCGTGGCGAAAGGAGTAGTCGAGCCCGCGTTCGTCGAGCAGTCGTGCCTTCGTAACTTCCTCGAGCGGCTCGAACAGCGCATCCTCCTCCAGGAACGCAGCACCGCTCCAGACCGAAGCCATCAGGTCGAACGGAACGTGCCGGCCGATGACCGCGGCTATGAACAGGAGATGGTGCGCCGAGGGCGACAACCCCTCCAGCTGTTCTTCGACCATGCGGCGCAGCGAAGGCGGAATGCTCCCTTGAGCCGGCGAGACGCTCGCGGAGACCAGGTCCCCATCCGAGGCGTAGATGCGATCCTCCGCCCGAAACCGCTGCAGCTCGAGAGCGAACAGCGGGTTGCCCTCAGAAATTCGATAGACGCGTTCGGCCGTCTCCGGCGGAAGGTCGGCGGCTGGAGCGTGCTGCTGAAGGAGGCTGGCGTGGTCTTCGGACGTAAGCGGAGCCAGGTCCAGCACGTCGACGGAAAGCCGCGTTCCGTCGATTCTGGATGCCGGTCCGCCGACATCCTCGCGGGTGCCTGCCGCCAGGAGTACGGGCAGGCCGTCCCCGTGATGCAGGAGATAATGGAATAAGGCGCGACTTCCCTCGTCGGCGGCGTGCAGGTCATCGACGATGACCACGACGGATCCTTCGTTGGCCAGCCGAGCGAAGAACCGATGTACCTGAGCGAAGAGATAGCCTTGCGCGGCCAGCTTGTCCGCGTGGGGCACCGGAACGCCGTCCCCTGCAAAGCTGGGCACCAGCCTTCCCAGCTCCGCCGGAAGGTATTCCTGCAATGCCGGGTACTGGTGCAGGACGGCCTCGAAGATGTCAACGAACGGACCGTAGGCTACCTTGCCTTCGTCCTCCCGGGCACTGCCCGCAAAGACGCGTAGCCCTCGCTGCCGTGATCTCAGGGCCAGCTCCTGGATCAGGCGGGTCTTACCCATTCCCACGCCGCCGCGAATGATGAGAGCGCCCCCCTCTCCGGCCGAGAGCCGATCGAGCGATCTCTCGATCTCGGTGCATTCGGCGATGCGGTTTACGATGGGCGGCATGGGGGCCGGAATGGTCGCGCGCAGCGCTCGCGGTTCCGCTTCCTTCGACATACGCCGTTCACGTACCTTGGCGAGCGTTTCCGTGGTTTCGGGGGCCGGGTCGACCTCCAGCTCCCTTCGAAGCACGCGACTGCACAGATCGTATTGTCGAAAGGCGCGCGTGGCCTGTCCGCGCTTCGCGAAAATGCGCATCAGGCCGCGATGGGCCACCTCCAGCGCAGGATCTTTCTCGAGCGCAAGCCGGAGCATCTCGGCCGCTTCGGAGAGCTCCCCTCGCTGCTCGTACTGTGCGGCGAGAGCGATGAGGACGTCCAGATAGAGCTGGCGGTAGTGCTCCCGGGGGAGCGCGGCCCAGTCCGCATATACATCCATGGGAAGGAGATCGCCCGCGTAGACGGAAACGGCCATCTGCAGGTCCGAAATTCCGCCCTCTCGCAATCCGGCTCGTGCGGTCCGCTCAAAGCGCCGCACGTCGGTAACGACCCCGCCGGGCGGCACCAGACGAATGAGGTCGTCGGTCATCTCGATCCACTCGGCGGCCTCTTCGGAACGCGTCTCGAATGCCTTGCGGATGTGGTGCAGGGCCTTATAGAGCTGCGAGGCCGCGGCCGTCGCGTCGAGGTCAGGCCAGAGGGCATCCATAGCCTGGTCGCGAACGAGCTGCGCGTGCCGCTGGAGGGCGATGAGCTTCAGAAGCGATCGCGCCTTGCGGCCCTTGACGGTGGTCTCGGGGAGGGCGCGCCCGCTGATGTAGACTAGAAATTGGCCGAGGAGATGTATCTTAAGGCGGGCTGAAGGAGTCGTATTCTCCACATCCATGGCTCCTAAACGGTAATTCATCGACCCGCAATGGCGCCTCCTTCAGGGATCAGCGCTCGTCGGACATCGCACATCGTACTACGGGAGGGGATTCGACGCCATCCGTCGAAGCGGTCCATACTAACGTGGTCGCTTTTAAAAAGTTTGCCAACTTTCCGCCTGCGATCCGCCGCCGTTCGAGCCACGCGTGCCGCCGCATCAGGATGCGTTCGGCGGATCGCGGACTCCTTGCTGCCCCGCTGCGGAGAGGATCTACGAACGACTCTGAGCACGGGCGCTCGATGCACTTCCGACAGCGGACGCGTCGCCGCAGGCACAGCCGGCTGACGTCCTGGGCGATTCCTGATATCTTTGACGCCTTCAAGCAAGAATCGCACGGCGTTACGAGGAAGTTCGAGGGAATCGGGCTCGGCTTAACCGACGTGAGACATCTCGTCGATTTATTAATGGAGGGTTCGGTCACGGTGGAAAGCAAAAAAGGACGTGGGAGTTGCTTCACCGTCCGATTGCCCGCGACCCGCCATTCGGAAGCGGGCCTTTCGGCCTGAGCGCTGATGCGGACCTGTCGGCGTGCGCGCTAAAGCGTGCCTTCACGGATGCAGGCCGCTTGGGCGGTAGAGGCTGACCGCATTCTTATAGAGCACGTTCGCGGCGTGCTCGGGCTCGAGCGCGTCGACGAGCTGCATAAGGTCCGCCTCCCGAAACGGGCGAGGCGCACGCGTCGACGGAAGATCCGTGCCGAAGAGGAGGGCATCCGGGTTCACGTGGAGGAGCTTCCGGATAAGCGGCAGAGGATCGAAGTCCAGCCGCCCGAATCCCGTTACTTTCGCGAAGGCGCCGTCTTCTTCTAGCAGCTCCAGCAAGACCGGTGCGGCCTCGCGAGTCAGCCCGAGATGATCGATGACGACCCTCGGAAGACCGGACAGACACTCGAACATCTCGGCCAGCTGCGCGCCGTCAGCGTACACTTCCGTATGCCAGCCGGCCAGATGATGAATCCGCTGGGCCAGGCGTGTAAGTTCAGCGGGATCGCACGCCGGTCCGCGGCGCAGATTGATCCGGATGGCTCGGACGCCTGCCGAATGAAGTCGATGGATCTCCTCGTCCGTCACCGTGAAGGGAAGCTGCGCGACGCCCACAAATGCGGGGCCAAGAAGCTGCAGGGCGCTCACGAGATGATCCTGTGCGAAGCCGTGGAACGATCCTGCGACGACCGCGCCGCCGACAATTCCGAGGTCCTCGGCGGCCGACCGATACTCGTCTACTGTAAAGGGCTCGGGCGTATATCCCTGGTTCGGAACGAGCCGGAAGCGCGGATCGATGATGTGCAGATGGGCATCGAAGATG
>CAZXHQ010000042.1:0-1109 GCA_964640145.1 uncultured Rhodothermales bacterium
CGATCCGGCGGCTCACGTGGCGGCGGCCGCTTCCGAGGAGGGCGATCTGGCCGTGGTGTACGTCCCGCGCGGCGGCGAGGTGCAGCTGGACACTTCAAATGTTGCCAGTGATCTGGATGCGCGATGGTACAATCCGCGCCAGGGAGGAAGCACCGAGGCCGAACGGTCGGCGCCCGACGCGTATACGGCGCCGGATTCGGCGGACTGGGTGCTTCTATTCGAATAGCTCTGCCGGCCGGAGCTGGTCGTAACGGGAACGAGAGCCGTCATATGATGTGGAAATATGCTCAGTTGGATGTCATATCGTCGATCGATCCATGCCTGGGCATCGGCCGGTCATCCGCGACGAGCGGTCGAGTGCAGAGCGAGACGAGCGATGATCGTCGTATCGTAGGTCAGAAGAACCCCATGCGAGACGAGGCGCACGCCGGATCCAGGCGACATCCGACCGACTCTACGACGCAGCCGGCACGGATGCATCGGCTCCTGCTCATCGCGGCGCTGGCGCTCTGTATGGGGGAGGCGCAGGCGCAGCAGCTGACGGTCCGGCCCGACCGAGGCGTGGCCGGCGACTACGGCACGTGGGAGGTGATCTACCGGGTGGACGAGCGCGGCATCGCTCCCGGCGGCGGCATCCGCGTGCAGCTGCCCGACGCCTGGCACGCGGGGGATCGCAACTCGGCGAATCCGATCCAGGCGAGCCGCCCGGCAGCCGATCACTTCGTGAGCGCACGCGCCCCGGGCGTCCGCCTCCGGACCGTCGTCGAGCACGAGTCGAGCGACCGCCTGGTGAAGAGCGAGCGGCCGGGGCTCGACGGACGCATGGAGCGGTACGTTTTCGTCGTGCGCGCGACCGTGGAAGAAGGCCGGCTGGAGGCCGGCGATTCGCTGACGGTCGTCTATGGTGACATCTCGCGCGGCAGCCGCGGCATGGCCGCCGGCATCATCTCGACGGGGCCGCTGCCCGTGCTGGCGGCGGTCGACGCCCAGGGGACGGGCGAATTCGAGCTGCTGGACGATCGACCCGAGGTACGGATTCTGCCTGGAGAGGCCGCGCGAATGCTGGTTTCCGCGCCGTCCACACAGGTCGCCGGCGAGCCGTCCGAGCT
>CAZXHQ010000042.1:1209-12929 GCA_964640145.1 uncultured Rhodothermales bacterium
CCGAAGAGCCGGAGCACAGGCTGTACTGGGGCGATCTGCATTCCCATTCGGACTACAGCTGGGACGGCGTGGGTCGCGAGCACTTCCGATACGCACGGGACGTCTCAGCGCTCGATTTCTATGCCCTCACCGACCACAGTCGGGAGCCCCGTCGCCCGCACGAAGGCGCGCACGAGCACACGCGCGGGCTGGGGTCGCACGTCTGGGACGAGTACACCGCGGCCGTCGAGGCGCACGACGAGCCGGGCCGCTTCGTCACCCTCCACGCCTACGAAGCCTCCTTCGGCTCGCCGTGGGGGCATCATAACGTGTACTTTCGCGGCCAACCCGGACCGCTCCGCTATCCGGAGCGCGTGTCGCTGCCGGATCTCTGGGAGGCCCTTGCGGTGGGCGAGGCGCTCACCATCCCCCATCATACCGGAAAATTTCCGCAGCCGGTCGAGTGGCAGCCGCACGACGCGGAGCGCCGGCGCAACATCGAGATCTACTCGGCCCACGGGCTGAGCGAGGCGTTCGACCCACGCCACCCGCTGGCATTCGAGCAGAGCGACTTCACGTCCCCGGCCACGTCCGTCGAGGGCCCACAGTTCGCGCAGGATGCCTGGGCGCGCGGTCTGGCCCTCAGCACGATCGCCGCGAGCGACGATCACCGCGCCCAGCCCGGTAAGCCGCACTGGGGACTGGCAGCCGTCTATGCGGAGGAGCTGACGCGGGAGGCCGTCTTCGATGCGCTGCACGCGCGGCGCACGTATGGGACCACCGGGGCGCGGATGCTGCTCGACTTCTCGGTCGGAGGTATCCCGATGGGGCACCGGGGCGGTGTGACGGGAGCGCCGCGCCTCGATCTGGAAGTACACGCCGCCGACCGCATCGCGTGGGCGGAGATCCTCCGGTTCGACGAGGAGACGGGCGCATTCCGCGTGATCTTTCGGATCGAGCCTGACGCGATGGACCTGACGTGGTCGGACGTGGACGACGGCCTTCGCACGGACGGCCTCTATTACGCTCGCATCCGGCAGGCGCGCGAGGTTGCGGGGCGCGTCGTGATGGCCTGGTCGAGTCCGGTCTGGGTGACCCGCACCGAGTGATCCCTGAGGGCGGAGCGAGACGCCGCCGGGGCCGGGCTCGTCGACCCTCGTCGACGCCGGCATCAGGACCCTCTTGTCGGGTCGACGGCGCACGGGGGTCGTCATTGCGAGCCGGCGGTCTCGATGGTCGAACGAACCTCCTCACTCGGCCCGTAGCCGATCCGGTGGGCGACCGCCGTCAGCGTCGCGCCCTCCGGCAGGAAGAACGGGCGGTCGTATACGCGCCACGAGGTGTCCGCGCCGACCCGGTATCCGATCGATGCCCCGTCCGTCGCCGATGTGAGGCGGACGACGGCGCCGCCGTCTGCGCGGGCGGCATTGACCGTCGGCTCCGCGGTGACGGGCTGTTCCCCGTGGGGCGGATAGAGCATGTTCTTGAGCACCGGTTCGGGAATCAGCCCCATGTCGTCGATCTCGTTGAACCACCGTTGCTGTTCACGCCGAAGCTCGAGGAGCTTGTCGCGATAGCGCGGATCTTCCGCCAGATTATGGATCTCATGCGGATCCTCGAATGTGTCGTAGAGCTCCTGCATCGGCTTCGTGTCCCGAAGAAGCTGCCAGTGCCTGCTGCTGTCGAGGCCGCCTTCCTCCGTGAGGCGATGGATCTCCTGCATCAAGTCCATGCGGTCACGATAGGGGAGGAACTGGATGTACGGGCGCTCCGGCCGGTAATTGCGGATGTATTTGAACCGCGCGTCCCGCACGGCCCGCCGCGTGTCCATCGCGGGGTCCATCCGGTCACGCGCGGCGTGGACGTACGTGCGTTCTTCCCCGGCAGCCGGACCCAAAAACGCCCGTCCGTGCAGATACTCCGGCAGCGGCACGCCGGCTAACGACAGCACCGTCGGCGCGATATCCACGAAACTGATCAGGCGCTCGTCGACGGCCCCGGATTGCTCTTTGTATGGGAAGCGGACGATGAGGGGGACGTGGAGACCCGAGTCGTAGACCCAGCGCTTGGCGCGCGGCAGCCCCGACCCGTGGTCGCTGAAGAAGAAAACGATCGTTTCATCGAGCAGGCCGTCTTCCTTCAGCTCGCCGAGGATGCGCCCCACCTCCTCGTCCATCAGCGCGATGTTGTCGTAATTGCGCGCGATGTCGCGCCGGACCACCGGCGTGTCAGGGTAGTACGGTGGCACCTCAATGTCGTTCGGGTCGGTGATGAGCGGGTCGTCCGCGCGGCCCCACACCTGCGATTCATGGGTCACTCCGATATTGAAAACGGCGAAGAAGGGCGTGTCGTCGTCCGGTCTGTTGCGCCAGTGGGCTTCGTTGCTCGATTCGTCCCACACCGTCACGGGCGCCTCGAACTGATAGTCTTCCTTGGCGTTGTTGGTCGTGTAGTAGCCGTGCTTGCGAAGCAGCTCGGGAAAGGCGCGCACGCCGGGCGGAGGGACGGCTTCGTAGGTAGGGATGGCCAGGAGCTCCGGGTCGGTAATGTCGGCAAGCGCTGCCGTACGCTGCATCGTCCGCATGTGGTGTGCTCCGTAGGAGCTCGGATAGAGGCCCGTGATGAGAGCCGATCGATTGGGCGCGCACACGCCGTAGACGCCGTACGCGTTTGTAAAGCGGACGCCCTCCTCGGCCAGCCGGTCGACGTGCGGCGTGCGGGCGACGGGATCACCGTAGGCGCCGACCTGCGCGCTCATGTCCTCCGTCGTGATCCACAGGATATTCGGATGGATGGGTGCCGACTGTCCGTGCGCCGCCCTGTGGAGACCGATCGTCACCAGACACAAAACTAGGATCGTAAGGGCCTGCGTTCTCATATGTGCATCATGCCTCGTGCGTCGTACCTGTCATGGTTGTCGACTACCTGCGTGCGCCCTACATTGTTTAGGTTGTCGGACGTCTCCAAAGTACGCATCCACCCGGATACATTCGGAGAAGGGAATCGACATCGTCCGGACCGCAGGTAAAGATCGGGCCGACTGAGGAACGAGCCGGTGGTCGATCATGGGTCGAACGGCCAATCTTTCGATGAACGTGCAGTGGTCGACCGTGGGCCTAAACGGCCGATCATCACCTTCCATAATTTATTTAATTGTGGATACTATGGGTTTTGGTGATCTTCGTCGTATCGCACGCCCTTTGGATCGCACGCCCTTTAATCACGCGCCCTTCAATCGCACCCCCCGGAAAGATCCTGCACGTCGTGAAAGTCGCTTCCCCGTCGGCGACACGCCGCCGCTTCCTGAGAACGCTTGCTGCCGGAACGGCCTCGATCGCCTTTACCGGCTGCTGGGCGTCAGGCGGCCTATCGGACCGGTATCGCAACGTCGGAGGGGGCTATCTCAGTGATCTGCGGGTCGAGACGGTCGTCGAAGGCTCCGGCGTGTTCCTGGAAGGGCCGGCGGTCGATCGGCGCGGCATCGTCTATTTCACCGACATTCCTGCAAGCCGAATTCTGCGGTGGGATCCCCGCCGTAAGGAGCTGTCTGTATTTCGGGCCGACAGCAACAAGGCCAACGGGCTGCTCTTCGACGAGATGGGCCGGCTGCTCGTCTGTGAGGGATCGACGGGACGCATCACGAGGACGAATTTCGAGACGGGCGAGACGGTCGTGGTGGCCGATGCGCATGCAGGTCATCCCCTCGAGCCCGTGAACGATCTTTCGATCGACTCCAGGGGCCGCATCTATTTCACGTCACGGCCAAGCGGCGAGGTGCCTGAGCGGGCGGGCGTATACGTCAACGCCGTCTACCGCGTGGACCCCGACGGGCGCGTCCACCAGCTCCTGGCGCCGCCGGCGGTCGAGATGCCGAATGGAATCGTGGTCTCGCCCGATGAGAGGAGGCTCTATCTCATCGAAGCGCACGGCGGCGCGGGACGGGCGAGGCACATCAAGGCCTTCGATCTTACCGACCGGGGAACGCTCCAGAACGGGCGCGTTCTGTTCGACTTCTACCCGGGTCGAAGCGGAGACGGCATGTGCATCGACGCGGAAGGCAACCTCTACGTCGCGGCGGGTCTCCACGCCCGGCGGGGATCGAGTGAGACGCTGGATACGCCGCCCGGCGTGCACGTCATCTCGCCCGGCGGCGAGCTGCTCGACTACCTCGAGACGCCCGAAGACACCATCACGAACTGCACGTTCGGAGGGGACGACCTGCGGACGCTCTACATCACGGCGGGGCGACAGCTTCTCAGCGCGCGGTCGCGCATTCCCGGGCACGGACGCTATCGTCCGGAGCGATGATGCATCCGCTGCTCATACTGCTCGTGGGGACCGTCGTCGTGATCGGCGGCATCCTTCTGCTTCGGCTTCACGCCTTTCTTGCGCTCATTCTGGCGGCGCTCACGGTAGCTCTGCTCACGACTCCGGAGACGGTCTATCAGTTCGCGCTGGGCCGCGGCCTTGCGCCGGCAGAAGCGCTCGAAATGGCCGCCCAGCCCATCGCCGAACGGGTGGCCGATGGATTCGGTCGAACGGTCGGGCAGATCGGCATCGTGATCGCCATGGCGTCCGTCATCGGCATCTGCCTTCTCGAGAGCGGCGCCGCCGACCGTATCGTGCGGTCGGCCCTCGACCGCTTCGGAGAGCACCGGGCACCGCACGTCTTCGCCGGAAGCAGCATGCTGCTCGCCATACCCGTCTTTTTCGATACCGTCTTCTACCTCATGATGCCGCTCGCCAAGTCGATGCGGGTCCGCACCGGCCGTCACTATCTCTTCTATATCCTCGCCATTATTGCCGGCGGGTCGATGGCGCACTCGTTGATTCCGCCTACCCCGGGACCCCTGTTCATCGCCGGGGAACTGGACATCAACATCGGCACCATGATGCTGGGCGGATTCATCGTGGGTCTTCCCGCGTCCGTGGCCGGTTTTCTGTACGCCGGGTGGGCCGATCGCAAATGGGGCCTGCCGTTGGAGGAGCCGCCCGACGCGCTCGAGCGCTTAAAGACGTTGACCGCCCGGGCGACCGAGGTGCTGCCTCCGCTATGGCTGGCCCTGCTGCCAATCATCGTCCCCGTCGTGCTGATTGCCGCAAGCACGATCGTCGCGGCCGGCTCCGATCCGAATGCGCCGCTCTGGTGGGAGCGAACGATCTTTACGCTGGGAGAGAAGAACATGGCGCTCATCATCGGTGCGGTCGTGGGGCTCGTCATGCTCGTCGGGGTCTATTCCCTTCGTGATGCCATGCCGTACGTACGCGACGCTCTGATGAGCGCCGGCCTCATCGTGCTGATCATCGGCGCCGGAGGCGCGTTCGGACAGGTGCTGCAGCAGACGGGTATTGCGTCCACGATGGAGGCGCTGGCCGGCAATTATGGGTTCGCCGTCCTGCCCGTCGCCTTCGTGATGACGGCCGTCATTCGCGCCGCCCAGGGATCGGCGACCGTCGCCATGATAACCTCCGCCGGGGCCTTCGCCGGCATCGCCACGGCGGCCCAGCTCGGCTTCCACCCGGTGTACCTCGCCCTGGCAATCGGCTGCGGCTCGAAACCGTTGTGGTGGATGAACGACAGCGCGTTCTGGATCATCACGGAGATGAGCGGAATGAGCGAGGAGAAGGGGCTGCTGACGCTGACGCCCATCCTCTCCATCATGGGCACGACGGGTTTCATATTCGTGCTGATTCTCGCCGCCCTTCTGCCCCTGGCCTGACGCATTGTTTCTTCCCGACGGTTTCAGCCTTTCTTTCAGACCGATTCAGACGTTCTTCCGGACCCTCTCAGACCTTTTTAGACTCTCTCAGAGCTCATGTCATCGACCCGAAAGAAGCCCGAGGATCTGCGCAGCTACCGCTGGTTCGGACCGGACGACCTTCGCTCGTTCGGTCACCGCTCCCGGACGAAGCAGATGGGGTATTCCGAGGCGGAATTTTCGCGCCGGCCGGTCATCGCGATCCTCAATACGTGGAGCGACCTGAATCCCTGCCACATGCACTTCCGGTCCCGGGCCGAGGACGTGAAGCGCGGCATCCTCAGAGCGGGAGGCTTTCCCGTCGAGCTGCCGGCGCTGTCGGTCACCGAGACGTACATGAAGCCGAGCCCGATGCTCTATCGCAACCTCCTTGCCATGCAGACCGAGGAGATGCTGCGGAGCCAGCCCATCGACGGGGCCGTGCTGATGGGCGGATGCGACAAGACGACGCCGGGGCTCCTCATGGGCGCCATCACGATGGATCTGCCGTCGATCTTCGTGCCGGCGGGTCCGATGCTTCGAGGCAACTGGCGGGGCAAGCCCGTGGGCAGCGGCAGCGACGTATGGAAGGCATGGGCGGACCGGTGCGGGGGCGTGCTTGCCGAGGACGCCTGGAGGGACCTGGAAGACGGCATCGCCCGTTCGGCTGGACACTGCATGACCATGGGAACGGCTTCGACCATGACCTCCGCCGCCGAAGCGCTCGGGTTTGCGCTTCCCGGCGCCTCTTCCATTCCGGCCGTAGATTCGAACCATATTCGGATGGCCTCGGAGAGCGGGGCTCGCGTGGTCGAGATGGTATGGGAAGATCTGCGGCCCGGCTCGATCCTCACGGAGGCTTCGTTCGACAACGCCGTGGCGACCGTGCTCGCACTCGGCGGATCGACGAATGCCATCATCCACCTGACCGCGCTGGCCGGACGGGCGGGGTGCTCGCTCGACCTGCATCGTTTCGACGCCTTGTCGCGGCGGACGCCGCAGCTCGCGGACGTCATGCCCATCGGGCGCTTTCTGATGGAGGATTTTTTCTATGCCGGCGGCCTCCCCGCATTGATGCTACGCATCCGCCACCTGCTCGAGCTCGACGCGCGTACCGTGACCGGAGCCTCGCTCGGAGCGGGGTTTCGCAGCGCCAAGGTATACGACGATGAGGTCATTCGTCCCCTCGACAAACCGATTTCGAGAGAAGGTGGTACGGCCGTTCTGTACGGAAATATGGCCCCCGACGGCGCCGTGATCAAGCACGGCATCGCCGACGAGCGACTGCACCGGCATACGGGCCCCGCCGTCGTATTCGAGGACATGGCGGACTTGAAGCAGCGCATCGACGAACCGGATCTGGAGGTCGACGAGAACTCGGTGCTCGTGCTGAAGAACGCCGGACCGCTCGGCGGCCCGGGAATGCCCGAGTGGGGAATGCTGCCGATTCCGAAGAAGCTGCTCGAGAAGGGCGTGCGGGACATGGTGAGGCTGTCCGATGCGCGCATGAGCGGCACGTCCTACGGCACGTGCGTACTGCACATCAGCCCCGAGTCCTACGTCGGCGGGCCGCTCGCCCTCGTGGAAAACGGCGATCTCGTGGAGCTCGACGTCCCGGGACGCCGCCTCGACCTTCGGGTCTCCGGCGAAGAGCTCGCGCGCCGAAAAGCCGCCTGGGTGCCGCCCGAGCCGAAGGCCGCCCGCGGCTTCGCCGCTCTGTACCAGAACCACGTGACACAGGCGCACCTCGGCTGCGACTTTGATTTTTTGCACGCCGACGGAGACGTTCCTGAACCAGTCATCTTTTGATCGTCGACCTTCTTCCATGCACAGCTCTCTCCATCACCGCGGCGTCTACGCCGTACCGCCCGTCGCCCGCAATCAAGACGGTTCGATCAACGCCGAAGAGAACCGGCGTTTGTTGCGGCACCTGTGTGACGGCGGGCTCCGCCGTGTGCTCTATGGGGGCAACGGCAACCTTTACCATATGCGGATCCGGGACTACGAGGCGCTCCTCGAGGTACTGGACGATGCCGCCGGTGAGGCGACGATCGTACCGTCGCTCGGACCGGCCTATGGACGCGCGATGGATCAGGCCGACATCCTGCGGCGCTTTCGTTTTTCCGTTGTCATGGCCCTTCCGAGCTGCCATCCGAGGGATGCGGCCGGCCTCGATAGGGGGTATCGCGAGATCGCGGAGTCGGCGGGGATGCCGTTACTGCTCTATATCAAGAGTGAAGACGATTTCGGGCGAAATAAAGAGGCCGGGCTGGATGTCGTGGCCGGATTGATCGACGACGGCGTGTCGATAGGCGTCAAGTACGCCGTCGTGCGGCAGGATCCGGCACAGGATGCATATCTGGAGGCGCTTCTCGCGCGGGTCGATCCGGCCTTCGTGATCAGTGGACTGGGGGAGCGTCCAGCCGTCGTGCATATGCAGGAATGGGACTTGCCGGGCTTCACGACGGGCTCAGGATGCGTCGATCCGAGCAGGGCTCGAACGCTTTTCGAACGAGCCCGTGACGGTGACTATGACGCGGCAAACGACATCCGAGAGCACTTCATTCCACTCGAAGACCAGCGAGATCGCTGGGGTCCCATCTCCGTGCTGCATGCGGCGGTCGAGGCAGCCGGCCTTGCCCGTCTCGGCCAGCCGCTGCCTTTTCTGGGACCGCTCTCCGAGGATCAGCGAGCGGCGATTTCAAGGACCGTCTCCACGATGCTCCAATGAGACGCCGTATCGGCCCCGTGCCCGCCGCCGGGTCATGCCGATGGGGCACGAGCCTCGGGTCCGCGCCGGAGCGAACGCATTGAACGACTTTTACCGCTATGTTGGGAGGTAACACATTAATGAAGCAGCATCGTCGGCGGCCCGGCGGCACGATTCCCTGATTGCAGGCAGTACGGAGTCGACAAGGTCGGGACGTTCCACCAAACACCGGGTATGGAAGCGCAGGTCGTCGAATCACACGGACCGTCCGAGCCGCATGAAGGCGGGCCGAAGGAGATGCTTCGAGGCCGTGTGGGGTTCGTCCTCGGACTGGTCGTTCTCGTGAGCATGCTGCTGCTGCCGGAGCCTGAAGGGCTCAGCCCGGCAGCGTGGAACGCGGCGGCCGTCGGTCTGCTGATGGCGGTCTGGTGGATGACCGAAGCCCTTCCCATTGCAGCCACGGCGCTGATACCTCTCGTTCTCTTTCCGGTGCTCGGCATCGCCGATATCGGCGATGCGGCCGCCCCGTTTGCGAACCCGCTGATCTTCCTGTTCCTGGGAGGATTCCTCATCGCGATGGCCATGGAGCGGTGGGACCTGCACCGGCGCATCGCGCTGGGGATCATCGACCGGATCGGTACCCGCCCGCATGCGATCGTCGCTGGATTCATGGTGGCCGGCGCATTCTTGAGCATGTGGATCAGCAATACGGCCACGGCCATGATGATGCTGCCTATCGGGCTCTCCGTGGTGAAGCTCGTCCAGCAGCGCGTGGAGGGGGACGGGAGGAACTTCGCCGTCGTGCTCATGCTCGCCCTGGCCTATGCGTGCAGCGTCGGAGGTATCGGGACGCTCGTCGGTACGCCGACCAATGCGCTGCTGGCGGGCTTCATGCTGGAGACCTACGGGGTCGAGATTTCGTTCGTTCGATGGCTGGTGCTGGGCCTGCTGTTCGTCGTCATCGCGCTGCCGATCGTCTTCTTCGTGCTGACGCGCTATGCGTTTCCCATCCGTATTCGCGAGATACCGGGCGGGCGCGACTTTATCCGAAGAGAGCTCCGGGAACTCGGGCCCATGGGCCGGGCCGAGAAGATGGTGGGCATCGTCTTCGGCATGACGGCCGTCCTGTGGATCACACGGCCGCTACTCGACGACGTCGTGCCGGGTCTCACCGACCCGGGTATCGCGATGTTCAGCGGGCTGCTGCTTTTCGTTCTACCCGTCAAGAAGGGCGTCTTCCTGATGAACTGGGAGACGGCCGAGCGGCTGCCGTGGGGCGTGCTCCTTCTCTTCGGCGGCGGCCTGAGTCTCGCGGCAGCCATTAACGACTCCGGGCTCGCCGCGTGGATCGGTGGCAAGATGAACCTGCTAACGGACTGGCCCTCGCTCGGACTCGTCGCGGTGGTCGTGGTTACGCTCGTGGTGCTTACCGAGCTCACGAGCAACACGGCCTCGGCAGCCGCCTTTCTGCCCGTCGTAGCGTCCGTAGCAATCGGCGTCGGCGAAAACCCGCTCATGCTCGTCGTCCCGGCAACGGTCGCAGCAAGCTGCGCCTTCATGCTTCCGGTTGCAACGCCGCCGAACGCCATCATCTACGGCAGTGGCTTCATCACCATACCCCAGATGGTGCGCGCCGGGGTCGTCCTGAACGTGATCTTCGTCCTGTTCGTGACGGTGCTTACCTATCTCTTGCTGCCGGTCGTGTTCGACGTGCAGCTGGGGATGCTTCCGGAATGGGCGTTGCACTGAATCGGCTAGCCAAGCGTCGCGAGGGGGTCGACGATCGGGGCGCGACGGCGCCGCGGCTATGGCCGAGGCTTACCGCCGCGGCATTGTGGCGAGGGCTGCCATGAGGCGGTGCCGGAGGGAAGGCAGCCTGGCGACGGCGCCGGCCCGGCGAGGTGCTCGGGATCGCCCTGCCGCGGGCGGTGGACCGCACCGCCGCCGTAGACGTTTCCGGAACGGAAACGTCTTTCCATTCGCCTGGAAAGGGACCGCGTAACGATTCCAGCGCCGCGTCCGTGCGGCGCCCGGTCCTCCAGCCCAGACTCCCCAGCTTCCGCAAAGCGCTCGACTTTCGGCGACATGCTTACGGCTCATACTCCTTCGGCACCAGATCGGCGATGCGCTCGTAGGCGAAGTATCCGTAGACGGTGACGCCGTAGGGATCGAGCACCTCGCCCAGATGATCGACCCGGGTCGGACCGTCCGTGAGCTCGATGAGAGATCGCTGTTCGCCGTGGTGCCCCCGCGTCCTGCCGTACTGCCAGCGCAGGAATTCGGGATCTGCGCGCTCGGGCTCGTACACCGTCTCGATGTAGCCGTAGAAGTCGAGAGTCGCCTCCCGGGAGGACGCGCCGTCGTCCAGGACGCGGGTTCGGTCGAAGAGAAAACGATCACCGTGGTCGAGGCCGCGGTCGATGTCGTATCTGCGGTGGACGCGGAATCCCTCCTCCCGGTACGTTCCGTCGAAAAGGCTGCGCATGAAGTGCCGGAACGACCCCGCGTAGGCCTTGCGGCGCGCCTTCCGCCAGCGGGCCGCTTCGGCCGAGTCGGCGGCCGGCAGCGGTTCGAAAAGAGGCTCGCCGTCGAAGCGGATCTTACCGCCGGACGATTCGAATTCTTCGAGGAAGTACGTAACGCGGTAGCCGAGAGCGCGATTCGTAATCACGAGGGGCTCGCGGGCTTCGGCCGTAAGCTTGCCCCACCAGCGCGTATCGAAGGAGAGTACTTCCGGATTCTCAAGCGTGCACCGTGCGGCGTTGGGCGACTCCCCGAGGAACAGACGTTCGAACTTGCGGAGCCGGCGAAACCAGGCCGGATGCCGATCGGCGGTAACGACCACCTCGGGGCCCTCGACGACGGTGCGCTCCAGTGCAATTTCCATCCGGTAGCTGCCGCCGCTCCGAATGAGCGTGTCGACGCGCACCGGCGTGAAGCCGAGCATCGACACGTACAGCCGCTGCGCACCGGCCGGCACCCGGTCAAGGCGAAACCGGCCGTCCCGGGTCGTGACGGAGCCTATCGTGGTCGAAGCGAGAAAGACGTGGGCGTCGACCAGCGGGCGGCTCGTTTCGGCGTCGACGACCCGGCCGACGATCGATGCATGCTGCGCCTTCACGGCAGGGGCGTTCGCCAGCACGGCCGCCGCTGCGAAAACGGCGATGAGCACACGTCTGCAAGCCACGGGGAGCCTCCAACATCCTGTCGTCGCACCGCCGACCCCGCCATCGAGGACCGGCCGCGCATCCGAAAGATCATCGTACTAACTTACGCTGAGAATGGTCGCCAGG